>NZ_JBFRNX010000006.1:0-122407 GCF_041471165.1 Shewanella sp. 10N.261.52.F9 | reverse complement strand
TTAGATTTGTCTTCATTGGCAGAGGGAGAGTTAACGCTGCGGGCGATAACCTCTGATTTTGAAGGCAATATTGGCACTAGTACCAATACCGTAGTTAAGGATACTTTAGCCTCGGTCACCATCGAGTTTGTTGATAATGATGAGGTGATAAATAGCGCTGAACAGCAAGCTGTTATGGTGCGTGGCACGGTTAGTAATATCGAAAATGGCCAAACTATAACGGTGACGTTCAGTGACGGCCTAGGGAGTGAACGCAGCTTTACTACTGTGGTTGTTGCTGGAGCATGGCAATTGTCAGGTGTTGATTTAACAGGCTTTGGTGATGGTAGTGTAACCGCGACGGTATCGGTTGAAGATCTAGCGGGTAACCAAGCGAGTGCGACGGATATTATTGCGGTCGATATTTTAGCCTCGATCACCATAGATGTTGATACCGGAACCGATGCGGTGATAAATGCCGCCGAGATGCGAATTGTTGATTTATCGGGGACGGTTACTGATATTGAGGCTGGGCAAACTGTTACGGTAATCGTCACTGATATCAATGGTAAAACGTTAACTTTCGCCACAATGGTGGTGGGGGCAAGCTGGCAGATTGATGATGCTGATTTATCCAGTCTTAGTGATGGTGCGTTAACCTTTTCAGCCAGCGCAACGGATGTAGCAGGCAATGTTGTTGGTGCTACTACCAGTGCAGATAAAGATAGTTTAGCCAGTATCACTATTGAAATTGTCGATGATAACGGATTGATTAATGCATCTGAGTCCAGCAATGCAACGTTGGCTGGAACCGTGGCTAATATCGAGAATGGTCGGCCTGTGGTGATCACCGTTACCGATATTAATGGTAAAACCATGACATTTAATGCTGTTGTGGTAAACGGTGCATGGCAAGTGCCTAATGTTGATTTATCGGGATTTGCTGACGGGCAATTATCCCTGCAGGCGACCAGTTCAGATCTTGCTGGTAATCCTGCCTCTGCCGATAATAGCGCGATTTTAGATACCCAGGTCAGCATTGATATAGACACTGGCGCAAATGGTTTTGATGCAGCGCTGTTTATTTATGGTGTACAGAAATCACTAGGCGGGGTAACCACCGGAGTCGAAGCAGGCCAGACAGTTGTCTTAAATCTCTCTGATGGTGTCAATACCTTAACCTTTAGCGCTATTGTCGCTGCCGACGGCAGTTGGCTGTTCAATGATATTGATGTTGCAGGACTCAATCGTCGAGCATCGTGGAGCTTAGAAGTCGCCACAACAGACTTGGCAGGTAATAGTGCGACAGATGCAATGCCAACAATGCTAGTGCCAGATATCGCATCGCTTTACGAAGTCGTGCTTAATGTGAGTGCTAGTACTAGCGTGGTTGTGCCGATTGATATTACGGACGCTAGCTTAAGTATCACAGCAGAACAAAGCCGTCTATTGCTACTGACCTCTGAAGGGCAAGCCTTAAGTATTAGTGTGGCAGCCGATGGGCAATCATTCATTTTGACCCGTGATGGGGATGGCAAAGTTGTGATGACTGCGAGCTTATCGAGTACAAACTTGAATGTGAGTTTGTTTCAACCAATGGATGAGCTAAATAATCAAAACGTACTGAGCTATATCCGTCTCAGTGCACAGCAAACAGATGCAGATGGCACGACAGAAGAGATCCTTACCTACGCTGTACTTAATATTCGCGACTCAAGAGTGTTTGCTTTTGATGATCATGCATCTGTTGTTGAAGACTCCTCCGCCGTTGGGTCATTACTGGGTAATGACTACACGGTTGAAGGCCCGCTCACCGTTACCTCAATTAACTATAACGGTACTGATTATCCAGTAACTATCGGCGTCGCCGCGGTTATTAACACTGCGCAAGGGGTTATTACTATTCAATCGAATGGTAGTTGGAGTTTCAGCGTTGCCGACAATCTCGATAACTCCTTATTACAAGAGGTGGAGTTGGTATATACCGTGGTTGATGTTGACGGTAGCGTGGGCACTGCTAATGCCACCTTTACTGTTGCCGACGGCGCCGCAGGCAGCATGGCTGATGTGATAGGCACAAATACTGAAGTTGATATTGATGCCGCCGCGCAAAACACATTAAAAACTTTTACCGTGTTAGCCGGGTCCGATACGCTTGTTGCTGATTCAATTAGATTCACCGGGTTAACCCCATTTCAGCTCGCAAATCTAGGCTTAACCAGCACGGGGATTGCACTTAAGTTTGAGCTTTCAAACAATGGCAAAAAGTTAACGGCTAAAACCGATGATGGTGCAGAGACTCTGGTGTTTACTATCACCTTGTCGGCGATAAATGTCGGTGACGACTTAAGCGTTAATGCCACCTTCACTCAATCTGCGCCACTAGATCATCTGTCTGGCGACGTAGTTGATATCATCACTCAAATTACTGCAACAGACCTAGATGGTACAGAGATAACTCACGGTAACTTAACCTGGCAAGTCAGTGATGGTAACTCTCCTGCATTAGCTAATATCACTCAGTTAACCTTTGATGAAAATAACTTGCTGGGGAACGAAATTGTTAAAAATGGTACCTTTGATGTGCTAGTGGGAAGCGATGCCGTTACAGCTGTTGAGTTCGCTGCAGTGTCATCACAACCCAAATTAACTGCTGGTGGCGAGCCGATTCAATACCAAGTCAGCGCTGATGGTTTAACGCTTACTGGCCACACTGGTGACATAAATTCGCCAGTATTTATTATTGAGCTGAGTGAAACTTGGAGCGCAACAAGTGACAGTATCAACCAAGCTTATAGCTTCACTTTGTATAAAGCGTTCGATCAGACATTAAGTGAAGATATCGACTTTAAACTGTTGATAGCAGATTTTGATGGTGACTCATCTTTAGCGACGTTAACCGTTACCGTAAAAGATGCCAACGCCGCCACGATTAATGACATTAGCTTAGTGGTGAGTGAGACCCCAAGTGTGACAGCTTTTGATAATAAGGCGACTGGCGCGTTTAATATTACAGCCAGTAAAGACCCAATCGTCGATATCAGCTTTAGTGTTACCGATGGTGCAGAAGTACAAAATGCAGCAGGGGTGACACTGACCCAAAATGGCTCCGCGTTATATTGGGTAGTTAAAGATGATGGCGCTTCAATTGATGCAGTTACTGCTGACGGTGTGCTGGTTTTCACAATGAGGTTGCCAACCAGTATAGATATTGGCGCTGAGAGTGTTGGCTCGGTTGAACTCGACTTTAAATTGGTCAGTGCCATAGATCATTTAGGCGCCGCTGATGTATTAGATACACTAAATGTCACGGTCGCTATTCGTGACAGTGACAATACGCTAACTTCTGCGCAAGTTACCGTTGATATTTATGATGGTCAAAATACTCTACTACCTGACGCGCTGCAGCTAAATATCAACGAAGGTAACCTAACAACTTCAAACCCTATTTCAACGTCTCAGGTACTTTCGACTATATCGGGTAGCGATAAAGTGACCGAAATTACGCTAACAGATGGTTTTAGTTTTGGTACGGTTTTTAGTGGCGGTGAGAAAGTCATTCTAAATACCACAGCAAATGGCAACGGCTGGTATACGGCAACAAGGGAGACGGGCGGCGAAACAGTGTTTCAGATCCGTTTTAATGCTAACGGAAAAGTTGAGTTTAAACAGCTTAGAACATTTGACCATGCCAACGGTAACGGTGAGAACAGTCTTGATTTGCAATTTGAAGTGAATGCGATTGATGCCGATAACGATAAGTCTGCGGCGCAAACGATAACTGTCACCGTGACAGATGATATTCCTGAAAGTACAACAAAAACATTAGAGTTTTTCGAAGGTAACAATGACGTTTATAGCGTGCAAATGTTTTCATCACAGCAGCAGGGAGCTGATGGTGCTAAGGTCACCGGGATAACTTATAAAGGCGTCGCGTATGCCGTTGGAGCAACGATAGATTTATTTACTGATGCCAATCCCAATGTGGTCAAGTATGGTGAGTTAGTTATTGATGAAAACGGTCTAGCAACGGTTACCACTCTAATTTTTGGTTACGATGCTCTGCTGTATAGTGAAGATGTTTTACTCCAGGTAACGGATGCTGACGGCGATGTTGTTACCGATACACTGACACTTATTGCTAAAGATGGTGTGGGCTCAATAACAGTTTTCAACACTGAATTTGTCGAAGACACCCGAACCATTTTTGGGATTCAAGCTTCGCCCGGTGATCTCGACGAATCTGAGTTTATTCTTAGTATGGTGTTTGATGTTGCAGCACTACAAGGCGGGATCTTGTTGCTCGATGGTGTCGAGGTGCCCAAAGATGCTGATGGCAATTATATTTTGTCCTTGGCTAATGGCTTGTTACAACTCGACCCACTTACTCGCGTTGCGATTCCTAATGGCGATTTAAGTTATCAACCAACAGAAGATGGCTCAGACGCAACCGCCAGTGCAGCTTTTGTCATTAGCGTTAATATTACTGGTAAAGCGCCAATCACTACCACTGTGCCGATTACTGTAGAGTCTGTAGCAGACACTCCTATATGGGATGCTAGTAGCGAATTTAACTATACGGTTAACGAAGATGCCGATGGTTTTAGTATTAATCTTAATGCGACTTCCAAGGATGAGACTAACGCTGACGCTCAGGGTTCTGAAACCATTACTTACGTGATTAGCAATATCAGTGCGGGCTTAACTCTGACTTTCTTGGGAGTTACCGTTACCGATGGCATGAGTATTAGCCAAATGCAGTTAGATAATCTAATTGCTACCGTTGGCGAGAATTTAGCGGGTGAATTTAACTTCACAGTACAAGCTAAGACTACAGAAAGTGACAACAACGACACCGCATTCAGTACCATTGAAACAGTGACTATTGCAGTGGTACCTATTGCCGATAAGCCAACGCTAGCAACCCAGAATATTCGCAGCGATGAAGACGCGCCCATTGTCCTAAGCTCTGTGGTTTCTGGAGCTCTAACCGACACCTCAGGTTCAGAGTTTTTAAGTTTTGAGTTTACCTTGCCAGCTGGCTGGTCTATTGATTCACCATCTGCCAGCTTTGATGGCACTGTTTGGACTGTGTTGGCATCAGAGGTAAATAGCGGCACTGCTAAGCTTATTCCTGCTGAAGATGTGAGTTCAGCAAACCTTGGTGATTTCTCAATTACAGTGAGAAGTTTTGCCACGGAAACCGCACAAGATGGCGTTAACCCTGCTGATGGTGTGATACACCCTAATCCTCGTTATAGCGACTCGCAAACGATTACCATTACTTTAACGGGTGTGGCTAACGACCAACCTATGATAAACGCCGACCCTAACGTGTGGACGATAGATGGTAGTACTGGTGTTATTTCTAATGTGGTGTCTTTTAATGAAGATCAAACCATCGCCTTAGACTTTACGATAGTCAGTTCTGATGATGATGGTTCGGAGACGTTAGATTTACGCATTACCGGTGTGCCAGATGGCGTTATTTTTGTTGATTCGTCCGGTGCACAAGTCAATTTGCCAGTAGTTGAGTTTATTAATGGTCAACCTGTGTATGGCGTTTCCGCTGCACTATTGGCGAGTTTAAGCTTACAACCTGTTGAGGACTTTAGTGGGTTAGTCAGTCTTACTATTTTTGTGCAAAGCACAGAGTTAGATGGTGATACGGCTGATTATGAGCTGACAGTTAATATCGATATTGCTCCCGTGATAGACGCTAATGCAACGACATTAGCCACAATGAGCTATGGTTTTGAAGATCAGTCAATTCCGCTCGATTTTACTCCAAACTTAACTGCTGATTTGGATGGAAGTGAAACCGTTACCGGACTCATCATTCCGTTCCAAGGTGCCGATGGATTTACTTTAACCTTAGATGGTTCCAAAGTGACGATTCCACCAGGTGGGTTAGACGTGAGTTCTTTGCTCGACAGTACAAGCCCGACTTTGCAAGCGTTACTTAATTCTGGCCGCTTGGCAGCCTTGCCGCCACAAGATGCGGACGGTAGTTTTTCTTTTGCTGTGAGTTACCAAATTACCGATACCTCGGCAACAGGCACTGTTGTGAGTGAGTATGTCTCGACTCAAATAACCGTGGTGGTAGATGCTGTTGTAGATCTCACAACTCACCTACAAAGTGAGCAAAATCGGCTGGTCAGTAATGATGGTTCTGCAATCAGTTTAACTGGGCAAGTCTTATTCTTTGATGGTGATATCGACGGGTCTGAAGTTTTAGATTACCTAGTGATTATCGTACCAAGCGGTGACGGCTGGTATGTGTCGCATCCTAATGGTGCGATTGATGATGGCGACGGTCGCTGGATTATTCCAATTAATAACCTCACTAGCGATTCAGTACAAGAGTACGCACTCGACTTGTTAGCAGGGGCAAGCATCATTAGCGAGTCAGCTACCGGGTTAGAGCAAATAACAGTTGAAGCCAGAGTGCTCGATCGCGATGACGCTGAAATCATCAGTACCAGCTTTTATGTGCAGTTTGCTAAAGGTGCAGGGCCAAGTGAGGCAACGCCAGTAGGCGAATTGCAACTAACAATAGTGGATGCCATAGAAGACACCACCATTGACTTTAGCGGTCACCTTAATCAAGTGTTGAGCGCTGATAGTAATGATTTAATTAGTTTCAGAGTGTTAGCGTCTGATCTGCCTGAAGGTGGCTATTTTACCGGTGCCGATGTGACAGCGGTTTACGATGCTACGGGTGAGAATGTTATTGAGTATGTATTTACTAGCGCTTCGCTGGGGAGCTTAAAGCTTCACAACATTAGTGAAGATTACGCGGGTGAATTAGTTATCCCAATCCGCATTATCGCTACCGATACCCAAAGTGGTGACACTAAAATTGATGATAGCCAAAGCTTAGCGATAGAGATCACTCCAGTAGCAGATGGCGTGAGCCTAAATGTTGCTAATAAAGTTATGTTAGAAGATAGCCCGGTTCCGCTAGGGATTAGCTTAGTGTTTGATGATGCTGACGCATCGCCTACAACCGGTGGCTCAGAGCAAATCTTATTTGGTGATAGTGGTAACCCTATTACAATTACCTTGTTAGATGGTGGCAGTTTGCAAGACGTGACGGGCTTATGGTCATTAAAAGCTGGTACAACTGATACTTGGGAGTTTACTGGCGGCAATATGGCAGCACTCAATGCGTCATTAGCCTTACTTGAGTTTGCGCCCACTGAGCATTTAAGTGGTGACTTTCGATTAAAGTTCTCTGCAACGAGTATCGATACCGCAATGATTAATGGCGTAAATGTTACTGATCAGGCAGCGTTTGAAAATACCTTCACCATAGAGGTGACACCTGTTACTGATGCCGCCAATTTACCTGCTGGGACACAGGTTGTCCAAGGTCAAGAGGATAGTCTCATTGCACTGTCTGGTTTCGATACCGCTGGGCTAGGTTTAATTGACCTAGATGGATCAGAAGCGATTTATCTAACCATACATGGTGTGCCAAGTGGCGCAGTGTTGTATTACCAAGATGGTGGCAACTTAATTCAACTTCCTAATGATGGTACCGATGGTGGCAGCTTTAATGGCTCGCCAACATACTCTTGGTCAGTCACTCCGGCGCAACTGTCTGGATTAGTGATGCAGCCGCCACTAGATTTTAGTGGTGATATTCCATTGTCCATTCAGGCTATTACCCAAGAGTTAGGTACGTCTGATTTCGTGACGACATCAGCTGATATCTTGGTGGGCGTATCGCCAGTGGCTGATGGTGTCGAGGTAATAACACCGCCTGATAGCCAATATACCAGCGTAGAAGATGAAGTTATTAGTATCGATTTTAATGCAAAAATCGCAGAATTTGATGCTACTGAAGTGCTTTCCATCAAAGTGATTGTCAGTTCTAACGATGCATCGGCTTTAGTTGGGTTAGAGGGAATAAAAATCGGTAGTGAGTTTGTGTCATTTAGTTTTGATGCCGCCAGCAATAGTTACTTTGCTGTGATAAATGCGGGGGCGCAGATTTCGCAATTATTACTTTACCCGGGTGATTTAGCCTTCGGTACCTTAGATGTACAAATAGAGTTATCTTCAATTGATAGCGCGTTAGTATTAGGTAGCTTACAAACGGATAAAAGCGCTACTGAGGTGCTTACCTTTGAGGTAGAGATAACCCCTGAAGTTGATGCGCCAGTCTGGACTCAGGTTGGCGATGTGTTAGCTAATGATGTTAATAATGTGGCTTTAAACCTCGGTATTGCACTGCAAAATCCAGCTGCGAATGAGTCTGGTGTATTAACCATATATGGCGTACCAGCTGGCATGACATTATCTGCTGGTAGCGAAAGAGACGGTACATGGTTTGTCAATTTTGAGGATGTTGCGACGCTAAAAGTTATTGGTGCAAACGACGGAGACTCATTTAACTTAACCTTAGACCCAACCGCAAGTTTAGGCTCTGACACAGCAGAGGGAGCCGTTGAAACGATTAATGTAACTGTTGATATTACTGCACCTTCAGTCATGGTTAATTCATTTAACTCTACCGCCGAAATGATAAATGAACTAAGACCAGGGCACAGTTTAGAAGATGAGATGAGGCATGAGGAAGCGCTCGGTTCTAGAGTCCGTTTTGAAGATAATCCGCTTGCTCAAGCAATTAAGCAGAGTATGGCTCAAAGCGAAGACGGTAAAGTTACGGCAAATCCGACAACCGATCATGAATATGCCAATTCAGTGAACGATGCTATCTCAAAAATTGAAGATGAGATGGCGCTATTGAGTCAATTACCATGATAAATATGCAACAAGATAACCTTGCTAATATCATTCTACTCTTGTGCCAACGCCTAGGGCTAGAATGTTCTGAGCAGATGCTATTTAGCCATATAGTGCATAAAAAGGGTGGACTAACAACAGCTGAGTTAGTGCAGGCTTGTGACAATGTGGCAATTGAAGCCGTAGCGCAGAACCTAACGTTAACTAAGATGGCGCTGCCGGCCATTGTCTTTTCAAAACAAACTGAGCCAGCATTACTCGATAAAAATGTTAGCGGTGACTGGTTATTAATTTCGGCTCGTTCAGAGCAGGTGATTAGCGAAGCGGAGTTTAAGCAAAATTATCATCAAGACAGTTGGCATGTACAACGTAAACTGCTCACCGATGCTCGTAGTGAGGAGCATCATCTCAAAGTTAAACGACACTGGTTGTTAGCGGCTTTCGATGAGGTGAAACCTTTTTATGGTAGTTTTTTACTGGGCTCGCTGGCGATAAATGTTCTAGCGCTAGTGACGCCATTGTTCACCATGAATGTATATGATCGCGTTGTTCCCAATCAAGCTATTGATACCTTATGGGTGTTGGCAACAGGTGCCAGTTTAGCCATTATATTTGACTGGTTATTGAAGCAAGCACGTACACGTTTAGCGGACGTAGCGGGTAAGCAAGTCGATATAAAAATGTCGAATATTTTGTTCTCTAAAGTGCTCGGTATGCGTTTAGAAAACCGCCCAGCCTCAGCAGGTGCTTTTGCTAAACAGCTGCAAGAGTTCGATAGTATTCGCGACTTTATTACCTCTGCAACGTTAGTGACGGCGGTCGACCTACCATTTACCGTATTGTTTTTAGCGTTGATTGCTTGGTTGGGCGGTTACATGGTTTTAGTGCCGCTTACCTGCATGCTGTTGCTGCTACTCATTAGTTTCGTGATGCAAAAAAAGCTAATGGCGACCATAGAACATACGTCACAGCTGTCGACGCAGCGCCAAGCTCATCTTATCGAAACCCTTAATTTGCTAGTGGAAACTAAGCAAAATAATGGCGAAGCCAAGGCGCAACGCATTTGGGATGACACGGTTAGTAGCCTAGCAGACTGGCAAAATGAGTCTCGTATTGCCTCAAATACCTTAAGCCATAGTGTAATGAATAGTCAGCAGTTAGTGACTATTGGTTTGATTATCTCCGGCGTGTATCAAATTTATGCCGGTAACTTAAGTATGGGGGGGCTGATAGCGATTGTGATGCTGAGCGGGCGAGCCGCCAATGCCATCAATCAAATTTCAATGTTGCTACTTAAATTTAAACAAACACAGTCAGCAATTACTGCGGTCAGTTCTATTCTTGAATTACCACAAGAGCAATATTTTGCTAGTCAGCCGAGTACAGCTGTCGGTTTTAATGGGGCTGTGTCATTACGCCACGCTAGCTTTACCTACCCAGACCACCCCTTACCTGCATTTACTGAGGTGAACCTTGATATTAAGCCGGGCGAGAAAATTGGCTTATTTGGTCCTGCTGGAGCAGGCAAGTCGAGTTTGTTATCAATCCTAGCTGGGCAATATCAGTTGAGCAGTGGTCAATTGTTTTATAACCATTTAGAGGCTCGCCAGTGGGCAGTGAGCGATATTCGAGAGCAGATTGGTTGGATGTCGCAGCAGCCGACTCTTATTTATGGGAGTGTGTTGGACAACTTGTTGTTTGGTCTTAAAAGGGTCGATGAGAATCAGCTAGCGAACACGATAACGAGCTCGGGTATCGATAAACTGATGGACCGTTTGGGAAGTGGCCTCGATAGCCAAGTTGGAGAATTTGGTCGGCAATTATCTGGGGGGCAACGTCAGGCAATTGCGTTAGCGAGAGTCTTGCTACGCCAGCCCAAGTTACTGCTGCTGGACGAGCCCACGAGTGCTATGGATGAGCGTTCTGAAAATCAAATCATCGCTTGTTTATCGCAGGTTAGTGATACCTCTATGGTTATCGCTTCACATAACCCAAAGTTACTTAGTCTTTGCGATCGCATCTTAGTTGTTGATAAAGGGCGGATTACTTTAGAGCAGACGCCTACCGAATTGAACCTGCGAGGAAAAAGCCGGATTAAAGCCGTGAATGTGCGCCAAAAAGGAGAGCAGAAATGAGCGGCCGATTGCACATCAAACATTTAGAAGGCGCCAAACGAGCTAATCAAGTTATCTTGCTGGTTGCCGCGCTTATTGTCACAACTGTTGTATGGGCTTCTTTCGCTAAGTTAGAAGAGGTGGTTGTAGGCGAGGGTATGGTGGTGCCGACGCAAGCCGTGCAACAAATTGAAAGCTTAGATGGTGGCATTCTTAAGCAGGTGCTAGTTAAAGAAGGTCAGTCTGTAAAGGCCGGGCAACCGCTATTAATCCTAGATGAGTTACGTTTCGCCTCAGCATTTGATGAGGCCAATATTCAGGCCTCGGCACTTAAGCGGCAAGAAGCACGTTTAGATGCTGAAATTGCCTCTGTTGTTATCGACGATAAAGCTAATGACTGGCGAGATAGAGTGTACATTTCTCAAGTCGAGATCAGCGCGCAACAGGGAAGAGTCAGTAATCGCTCCAAGGCTATTTTTCGTTCACGGTTATCGCAATTATCATCACAGTTAGAGCAGGCAGCTCAGGTGATCGAACAAAAGGTACAAGCGATAGCCGAGGCACAAATTACTGTGCAAGCTCAGCTCAGTGGTTTGAAATTAGTGAAGCAAGAGATAGTAATGACCCGCGCCGCTGTGCGAGAAGGAGCGGTTGCCGAGCTAGAACTATTAAAACTTGAGCGTGATGAGATTGGCCTTAAAGGCGAGCTTTCGGCATCTAAGGCAAATGCACGGCAGTTACAGGCAGCTCAAAGTCAGGCTGAAGCTGAGTATCTAACTGTGGCCTTGGACTTTATCAGCCGAGCAGAAACCGAGCGAAATGAGGTGATGAATGAGCTTAATGCTTTAACCGAAAGCATCAAGGCTTTGGCGGATCGTTTAGCCAGAACTAAAATCAATTCGCCAATAAATGGCAATGTAACCAATATATTAGTACGCTCAATAGGAGCGGTAGTTGAACCCGGCGAGTCAATAATGGGCGTGGTCCCCCAGGATGGAGCGTTAATCATTGAGACCCGTATTGCGCCTAAAGATATCGCCTTTGTGCACACAGGCTTAAAGGCGACGGTAAAGTTTACTGCTTATGATTTTGTTATTTATGGCGGCCTTAAAGGTGAAGTCATTTACGTGAGCTCGGATGCTCAACAACTAGATGATGGCACCACCTATTTTGAGGCTCATGTAAAAACGGAAGAAAACGTACTCAATGGCTGGCCGATTATCTCGGGAATGCAAGCTAGTACAGACATCTTAACCGGTGAGAAAACAGTTTTAAATTATTGGCTAAAGCCTCTATTACGCGCTAAAGCGAATGCACTTCGCGAACCATAAGGTAAGGATACGATGCGACGACTGCTACTTATACCCATACTGACACTGTCAGCCCAAAGCCACGCACTGACGCTTGAAGAGTCTGTGGCTGAGGCTATTAACAATCATCCAAGTATTCAGCAAAAATATGCTAGCTTTGAAGCTGCGGTACGATATAAGCGCGCAGCGGTTGGTGATTACTTACCGCAAGTAAAACTATACGGCGGCGTAGGTTATGAAAACGTGCGCTATAACAGTGGTCAGCGGGTTGATACCGAACTTGATCGCAGCGAAATTGGCGTACGAGTGTCACAACTGTTGTTTGATGGATTTCGAACCACATCTGAGATTGATAGACTCGATTTTGAAAAGGAGGCTGAGCGTTTAGGTCTGCTGTCTGATGCTGAAAACCTTAGTTTAGAAGTCAGCCGTGTCTACCTTGAGCTGTCGATGGCTAACAAAATTGTTGAGTTGTCTGAGCGCAATATTAAAGAGCACCAAGAAGTGCTAAAAAATATTGAGTCACGCCGAGACAAAGGCTTGAGTAGTGACTCCGATGTAGCGCAAGTGCGAGCGCGTTTAGCCACCAGTCAATCAGGTTATCTATCGGCACGTAATAACCAGATGGATAAGCAGGCGCGATACTACGATTTAGTCGGCCAGTTACCGAAAGATTTACACGACCCGCAGCCAGATTTTAATTTTGTGCCGACTAATTTGGTGGATGCCATTCGTTTAGCATTGGAAAACCATCCTGAAATCGATGCCGCAATCCTAGATACACAGGCTGCTAGTGCGCAACATGAGCGAGAGAAAAGTGACTTTTGGCCAACCTTATCGTTAGAGCTACAGGCCAATAAAAACGACAATATTGGCGGTATTGAAGGCCCTGATGAAGATGCTCGTGCCATGTTAATGCTCAGCTACGACCTATTTAGCGGCGGCTCCACAACCGATCGTACCGAAGCGGCGTCTTGGCGTTATCAGCAATCATTAGCAATTCGCAAAAATACCCAAAAGCAAGTTGAAGAAGGCACGCGCTTGGCGTGGAATGCTTATGAATTTATTGGTCAGCAGCGAGGGTTTTATCGTGAGAATGTCGACCAAGCTGTAAAAGCTGAGCAAGGCTATAACAAGCAATTTGAGCTAGGTCGCCGTTCATTACTTGATGTACTGGATGCCAAGGTTGAAGTGTTCTTAGCGCGTAAACACTATATTACCTCGCACTATAATTACAATATTGCGGCTTATCGTTTGATAAATGCCACTGGCTATTTAATGGAGTCATTCCGTGTCGATACCCCAGAAGCTTGGACGGAGGAGAAGTAATATGCGCCTTTTAATGACTCAATGTATGCTGCTGAGCTGTTTGTTTTTGCAAGGTTGCGCAGAAACTGCTGAACCATTTGCTGTGGAGCCACAGACTAGAGATCTGCTAGATAGCGATATTGATGGAGTGATCAATGCTCGTGATAAATGCGCAGGAACGAGTAAGGGAGCGATTATTGATAATGATGGCTGTCCAAGCCCTGAAGTGACAGTAAAAGAAGACTTTAGAGTGATCATGTTTGGTTTCGATAAAGACACGCTCGAGCCGGAACAGGCTGATAAATGGCGAGGCATTATTGAACGTTTAGCCCAAAAACAGGCGCCATCGCTATATCTCGTGGGTGACACCAGCGTTGAAGGTAGCGAGGACTATAATCATGCGCTAGCTAAGCGCCGAGTTGATTATATTACTCAACTTGCCGTTGAGCAGGGCTTTCCTGCTAATGGGATTAAAGAGGAAGTATATTTTAAGCAAAATCATATGCCTCAAGCTGTTTCTGGTCGAGAGCACCGCCTGGTTGCGGTAGCTACCTGGCAAGAGTCTGGTACTGCGATGATGTGGAATATCTACACTTCTGAGCGAGCTAAGTAGTCTTAAGCTCATCGTTTGCATGACAACTAAAAAAGAGCACTTAGGTGCTCTTTTTTGGTTGTCATTCAATCGTTAAAATGAATAGTTAGATAAGATTTAACTGACTTGATTCGTTATAGATTAAGCGTATCTTGGCTAGATAAACATCGGTTTTGTACAAGCTCTAAAGGATGGTAACTGTGCGCGTATTATTGATGATATCTGTGTTATTTTTGCTGGTTGGCTGTGATGACGGCGACGCTTCTATGGCGCTTGGTAGCCTTGAAAGACAACGTATTGCGCTCACTGCGACGACTAACGAAGTGGTGGTTGCACTGCCTGTAGCGCAAGGGAGCGCAGTTACTAAAGGCGCGGTATTGGTGCAGCTTGATGACACTTTGCAAAAAGCTCATTTAGCGAAGGCTCTAGCCGATGTTGCCCAAGCTACCGCTAATTACCAGAAGCTGCTTAAAGGTGCTCGTGAAGAGGAAATAGCTGCCGCTAGAGCAAAAGTGTCAGGGGCCAAAGCGACGCTGCAAGAAAGCCAAGCCAATTACCGCCGTATTGCCAGTATGGCAAAAGATAATCTCGCCAGTAAGGCCAATCTTGACCGAGCATTAGCTGGCCGAGATGCAGATACTGCTAGCCTTGAAAGTGCACAAGAGCAGTTACGTGAGTTAGTGGCAGGTTCTCGCGAAGAGGATATTCGTTTTGCGCTTGCAAACCTTGAAGCTACTGAAGCAGTGTTATTGGTAGAGCAGAAAAAACTGGATGACTTAACTATTCGAGCAACCCGTGATGGCATTTTAGATAATTTACCGTGGAACCTTGGCGAACGAGTGACTCAAGGCAGCCCATTGGCAGTTGTGCTTGCGGGTAAGGCACCATTTGCTCGGATATATGTGCCTGAGCCTTATCGCGTGAAAATTAACATTGGCGATGTGTTGCAGGTTTATGTTGATGGCATAGATAATCCCATACAAGGTAAGGTTCGTTGGATCGCGAATGAGCCAGCTTTCACGCCATACTACGCGCTGAATCAGGAAGAGCGTGCCCGTTTAATGTACTTAGCTGAAGTGCAGTTACCCGATAGTGCAGCGGTATTACCTAGTGGGGTTCCAGCTCAGGTAGAGATGCCATGAGTCAATCGGTCATCAAAACTAAAGGTTTAAGTCGCCATTTTGGTCGTTTAAAGGCTATCGATAATCTTGATTTTGAAGTCGAAAAGGGGCAAATCTATGGGTTTCTTGGCCCAAATGGCTGCGGTAAGACTACCGCTATCCGTATGCTTACAGGATTACTGCTGCCAACCTCTGGTGAAATAGATATTTTAGGGTTGAGCTTGCCACGAGACGCGGAAAAGTTGCGTCTTAAAATTGGTTATATGACGCAAAAATTCTCTTTATATGATGATTTAACCGTTAAAGAAAACCTTAAGTTTATCGCCCAAATCTATGGTTTATCTCGTACAGAGCAAGCAACACGGATTACTGAATTGTTGCAAACTTATGGCTTAGATCAAAAGGCCGATCAACTTGCGGGGAGCATGAGTGGCGGCCAGAAACAGCGTCTCGGTTTAGCTGCAGCAACTATACATAAACCTGAGTTATTGTTTTTAGACGAGCCTACATCTGCTGTAGATCCTGAGAATCGTCGTGATTTTTGGGAGAAACTGTTTGATTTGTGTGAGCAAGGCACCACTATTTTAGTGTCGACCCACTATATGGATGAAGCTGAGCGTTGCCATAAACTAGCCATCTTAGAGGCTGGAGTGAAGCGCGCCGATGGTTCACCTGATGAGCTAATGCAAAATATGGGGGCGCAGGTGGTTGAGGTTGAGTCGAGTCAATTACGCCAACTCAAGCAAACGTTAATTGCATTGCCTGAAGTCATTACTGCGGCGCAGCTGGGCTCTAGGTTGAGAGTGCTAGTCAAAAATAGTTGTTCGGATCCTTTGGTATTTTTAGCACAGCAAACCGCTTTAAGTACTAATGCGTTCACGTTAGTTCGTCCAAGTCTTGAAGATGTGTTTGTTACTTGTACCGGCAAGGGGCGTCAATGAAAGCACTTTACCGGTTACAGGCAATTGTGATTAAGGAACTCACCCAGCTAAAGCGAGACAGAATGACTTTTGGCATGGTGATTATGATCCCGCTTATTCAGTTGATGTTGTTTGGGTTTGCCATTAACACCAATATACGTGATATTCCGGTTGGCGTAGTTGATCAAAGCCAGACAGCGTTAAGCAGAGTATTAATTCAAACCGTTACTGCAACTCAAGTGGTGCAGTTTACCGAGCACTTTCATGATATCGAGTCTGCTCAGGCGGCAATTGCTCGCGGAGATGTTCGCGCAGTCATGTTGATCCCACAGGATGTTAGCCAGCGCTTAGTGCGGCATAAAACGGTTGGCCTTGGAACGCCTCCATCTAGTGATGAAGAAACGAGTCGCCCTGTGGCGCAGTGGATTGTCGATGGTTCAGATACTATGGTGGCTGCAGCGATAAAAGGGCTACGTGCAATGCCATTAACTGAGTTATTAGGTTTACCTGCAAACCGAATTACTCCGACCTTTGAGGTGGCACTTTTTTATAACCCCGAGCAGCGAACGGCGGTGAATATTGTGCCTGGGCTGGTGGGCGTGATCCTCACGATGACCATGATCATGTTTACCTCTGCTGCCATTGTGCGTGAACGTGAGCGTGGCAACTTAGAGATGCTAATTACCACACCGATACGTTCTATTGAGCTGATGCTGGGGAAAATTATCCCTTACATGCTTATTGGCATCGTGCAGGTGATCATTATTCTTGGTCTTGGCTATAGCGTGTTTAATGTACCTATTAACGGCAGTTTGCTACAGCTTGCAGGGGCTACCTTACTGTTTATTATGGCAAGTCTCACTTTAGGTTTAGTTATTTCCACCATAGCTAAAAGTCAGTTGCAATCGATGCAGATGACTATTTTCGTGCTGTTACCATCAATACTATTATCAGGGTTTATGTTTCCTTATGAGGGCATGCCTATTGAGGCTCAATACATCGCTGAGTTGCTGCCTGCGACGCACTTTATGCGTCTAATCCGTGGTGTTGTGCTGCGCGATGTTGAAATTATGGATATGACTTATGACGTTACTTGGCTCGCTATATTTACTGTCATTGGATTAATTGTGGCCTCGATGCGCTTTAAAAAGAATTTAGGCTAAGTGGCAATAGAATGAATTTATATCATTACTTTTTGCTTAACAATTAAACTTATAGACGATTGCTTGAATAAATATGGTTTGGAAGAGGCTGTTTAACTTATTTTAAAATAGCCTGTGATAGTATTTATTGATAATTGAAGGCAAGATTTTGCCATTATTGAGAAAGAGGCGTAATTAATCGTCTTAATCAAAGCTGATGATTTTTAATAGGGGTTTACTGGGGGGATATCAATAGTGCTGCAGAGGTCTAAGATGTTTCGCCGCGCTAATAACAATAACATTAGCAACGGCGTCATTATCAGTTATAGCCAAGGATGTAGCTGTAAGTTTCGTCTTCCTGCTCCTCGGTGCTTGCATGTTCTTCAACTAGAGTAGACTCCTCTTCTTCCAGTTTAGAAAGATTAAATTGATTATGATGATGGTGACTAAATAAGTATTTCTCCATGGGCAAATCCTTTAATTAACTAGCGCGTATATTTAGGTATAGTTTAAATAAATAAATTTGATAGCTGCTGTGAGCATTTATTTTCACTTAATAAACGACTGTTATAATTTTAAATTGGAATTAAATGAACGTTTTAAAAATTGGATGCAGATGAAACTTCTTATTGTTTTACTTTTAGCTGTACTGTTGAGTGCATGTTCAAGCGCACCGCCTCAGTCGGTATCGCCAACAAAAAAGGCATCTTTGTCTAATGAAGCTGAAGTAAAAACTCAATTATTACAAACGCATCGGGAGTGGAAAGGGGTTCCATATCGCTTAGGAGGAATGAGTAAATCAGGTATAGATTGCTCAGGCTTTGTATTGCTTACTTTTCAAAATCATTTTGGTCGCCAGCTGCCAAGAACCACTGAGCAGCAGAAAAGTATCGGTAAGAGCGTGAGTAAAAGTCAGTTAAGGGCTGGAGATCTGGTTTTCTTTAAAACTGGCTGGAGCAGCCGCCATGTGGGAATTTATATTGGAGACTCACAGTTTTTGCATGCCTCTACAAGCCAAGGTGTGATGATTTCTAGTTTAAAGAATAGTTATTGGAAGCAAAAATACTGGTTATCGAGAAGACCGTGATTGAAAGTATTCAAGGTGCTAGCGAGCACCTTGAACGGTACATTTTGTTGATTAAAAGCGACGGCCAACTGATAGCAGTACTTGATCCCAGTTTAAGAAGCCGTATTCAATAAATACGTTCCACTCATCTTTAGGGCCAAAGTCATACACCATGCTAACTGACATGTTGTGGCTTTCTGAGCTGACTAAGTGCACGTCATAATCGATGGCAATACCACCTGGGCGTCCTAACAATGGAATGTTGAAGTCGTAACTGCCACCAATCTTTTGATTGATCATCTGGTAGTTATAACCTAACAAGAAAGCGAGCTTGTCGCCACCTACATCATATCTTTGCCCCATACGGATTGAGCCAATATAGGTTTGAATGGTGCTGTCAGTCGTGGTGGTCCAAGAATTAGTAAATGCAGCCACGCCGGTAAAAATAAACGGATGCATCCCAGGAATAACTTCTGCTTGCCCGGCAAGTACTGCACCTAAGCCTAAGTTGTAAGCTGTGTATTCAATTGGGATAGGTAACACCATATTAATGCCACTATTACCTAAACCTTCAGCATTGCTTAAATCTGCCAGAATATCTTTATGGCCCTTGGTGTAACCCGCTAAGCCGTAAATATTTAAAAATGGTAGCACCCAGGCATCAGCTCTGAGCTGAATGCTTTCATCTTCGCCGGTAATGATCACATCATCTGCAGGGATAACCACGTTGGCATTTACATTATGCAGCCAACCACTGCCTGTTAGGCCTAGATTGAAGTTGTCCTTGGCATCGTAAGCTACCGACTGCTTGTTGTAATAAATATTAAAACCAACAGGGATCGGCAGTTCGTAACCAAGTTCACGCGCTTTATCGCCCCAAATCGGTAGATGACTCCAATGAGCCGGTTGCTTGCGTTCAATATCGCTAGTGTCGCTAGTTGCCCACACGTGTGTGGTGAAGGTGCTCAATAGCATCACAATCACTAAATGTTTGTTCATTTATTCTGTGTCTCTGGATTAAATTAAAAGGCTTCGGTAAAGGTGAGGTAGAAACCGCTATCGCCATCGCTAAAGCCAAGATCAACACGTACGTTCATTCTTGGTTGTAGTTCGTAGCGGTAGCCTATGCCGTAGCTATATAGAAGTTTTTCATAAAGGTGGGTATCGGTGCCCGCAACAGAACCAATGCCCGCCCATAGTGTCATGCCGTGTGCTGACAACTCGCCGTTATTGCGTAAAAAAGTATGCCGATACTCAAGGGTATGCTCTATCGCTTCAGTGTCGCGATAGCGTCCTTGATATAAGCCTCGCAGCGAAGATTGACCTCCTAATGTTGGCAGATCATAGTAAGGCACATCGCCTTCGCTCCATTGGTAAGCGTTATAGAAAGCCAAAACTTTGCCAACTGCTAAGGCGTGGTAATAACGATGATCTATCAGTGCTTTTTGGTACTGGTTATCGCCGCCAAAGCTTGGGCTATAGTTGATGTATTCAAAGTTAAGGTACTGGCCTTGCCATGCGTTTACAGTGACATCTCGGCTGTCGTAATTAATTGAAAAACCTAAACCTATCGACAAAGGCTTATCTTTAAATTGTTGGAAATTTTCGTCGTCAATTGCTGTAGGCGGCAAGCTGTCTTCATCAGGCTTGAAGTAATTGATCCGCAATGCAGGCCCAAAATAGAAACCGTAATCGCTCTTAAAATCCAAGTTGGCATTATAGGTCAAGGCGGTTTTATTCAGCAAAGTGTCGTCCGACGCAGCTTGCTGTTTACCTGCGTTATAACCCACCCCCCAAAAGTTTTCACTTTGGTCAGCTAAAACAAATAGGCCGTTATAACGAATATCATCATTATCGAAAAATAGATTCTGTTTTGAACGTAGGCTATAACCTACATCGCCATCACCTTTATTGACGATACCAAACAAAGACACACTCGAGCGTTGCAGCTCGGCTTGATCGCGCTCTGTTTTAAAGGAGTAAAGACCGCCTAGAGCCATCATTAGGCCATTTTCAGGGGTAAATGCTGGGCCGCCTAAGATATCGAACATAGCTAGACCGTTTTTAGCGATATGGTTGTGCTTACCATATTCAAGATCGGTCTTTGCGGTGTCTAAGGCATCACAAGTTTGGTCTGTATTACAGTTATCTTCTTGAGTCTCGATTTTTTCGATAGCATCATCATAAGCCAAACTGCGCGCTTCAGCGTCTTTTAGGTTATTAAAGTATGGTTGTTCACTGCTTTTGGTTGGCAAATTTTGTGAAGTGATTTCGGCATGTATAACGGTAGAAAAAAGCATAGCTGCTAACGTTAGAATAACGCGCAATAAGCCTGATTTGCTGTTCAAGTATAGTCCCCTGACATGGTGCCAATTCTGCTGAATTCGAGTAAGCGCAAGAGTACGGTAGAATTTGTCGAAAACAAGTGTTGTTGCGAGGGCTAATATCAAAAAAAGTGAGATCTATCTCTCGTTTGTAGTAAATGGGCTCAGTTCAGCTTTTATTTTGTGCTGGCAGGGTTTGTTGGTTAGCAAATAATCATAAATACTTGGTCAGTTATTTTTTAGTAGACGTCGTACTTATCAAATCTAATTAGTTAACTTTATGCTACTTTAAAGCCACACTATAGAGACGTTCACGATAAACTGTTAGTTAAGTAGTTTATCTAAGATCAGATTGAAGGAAGAGAAATGAGTAAAGCTAGAATCGGTATTGTAACGGTAAGTGATAGAGCTAGTGCGGGCGTTTATGAGGACCTTTCTGGTAAGGCAATTATCGATGTACTTAACGAGTACCTCACCTCTGAATGGGAACCTGTATATGAGGTTATCCCAGACGAACAAGATGTGATTTCGGCGACTCTGATTAAGATGGCTGATGAGCAAAACTGTAGCTTAATCGTGACTACTGGCGGCACTGGTCCAGCAAAACGAGATGTGACCCCAGAAGCGACTGAGGCTGTTTGTGATCGTATGATGCCAGGCTTTGGTGAGCTAATGCGTGCAGAATCATTAAAGTTTGTACCAACGGCAATTTTGTCACGCCAAACTGCAGGTTTACGTGGCGATTCACTGATTGTGAATTTACCTGGTAAGCCAAAATCGATCCGTGAATGTCTGGATGCAGTGTTCCCAGCGATTCCATATTGCATCGACTTGATGGATGGTCCATTCTTAGAATGTGATGAGTCCGTGATCAAACCGTTTAGGCCTAAAGCTAAGTAATTGATTTACTTTGTTAGTTAGGTTTTATTGAGCCCAGCTTTTGCTGGGCTTTGTTTTTACTGGTTTTTTACATTTTTTCACAACGTTTTACATTTAGAATGTGTATATAGCTTAATAAGTTAACCTTATTTGTTTTATCCTGAAGCAAAAATGCGCTTAGCGCTGATAATTAACCCAGGGTAGTAAAATGGATTGGCTAGCTTCATTAAGTATTAAACGTAAATTGATGGCGGTAATGTTGGTATTTGGTCTGGCAGGGTGTGCGATTTTAGTTGATGTTGTATATACCACAGATGAAGTAGAGCAGCGTTTTAATGAGTATGATCAAGCTGCGGTGAGTAGTCAGAAATATCTACTATCAATTAACCGCGATATGAATTACGTCTCACGCTTATCTCGCAGCATTATGCTAGGTGATGACTTTAGTAAAAACTATAACTTACTTGATGCACGTATCCAGGATATTTATAACCATTTCGAAGGTTTAGATACTGCTATTGGTGCTATCGTCAATGATACTGCAAGACGTAATATTCGTCAGTTGGCAGAACAATCTCAGCAATCGACAAAAGCATTTTTAGAAGATGGACGCAACCGCATGTTGGCGCTTAAATCTCTTGATCGCAGACCTGAAGTGTTGCAGCAAGCTTGGGCTGAATACCGTGTTGGTGCGAGTCCGTTTGCTAATGAAGCAAGACGCACTTTTAGAGATTTAACCGAAGCGGAAGGGGCGCTGCGGGTTCAAATTCAGGCTGAAGCCATCAGTGCACTGGCAAGCACTCGCCAGCAGTTATTTGCGATCACTTTAGGTTCATTTTCTTTAGCTGGCTTTATCCTATTTTTTGTTTCTCGTACTATTTTGCGCTCTATTGAGAGCATGAAGCAGTCCATTGTTTCTATCGAAGCAGATTCGGATCTAACTCGTAGAATTGATATTGGTTCTAAAGATGAGCTAGGGCTGCTTTCTGGCTCGTTTAACTTGATGTTAGATAAATTTCAAACAAGTTTGCATAGTGTGGCAGAAACTTCCTCTTCATTGGCTGAGTCCTCTCAAGGAATGGCAAGTATTACCGCTGACGCCGCTGTTTCTGTGCAAATGCAGCGAGACGAGCTGGAAATGGTTGCTACGGCGATGAACGAGATGACTGCAACTGTGGTTGAAGTAGCAAAGAATGCTAATGACGCTGCAGATGCGGCAGTACAAACCGACACTCAGTCACAAGCGGGTTTAACTGTGGTGAATAATACAGTGCAAACCATTGAAGGTTTAGCCGTAGGAATTGAGCGGGCTTCACAGGTGGTAAAAGATCTTGAGGATGATAGCCATCAGATTGGTTCTATTTTAGATGTAATCAAAGGCATTGCTGAGCAAACTAACTTACTAGCCTTGAACGCGGCAATTGAAGCTGCGCGAGCAGGAGAGCAAGGCCGAGGCTTTGCTGTGGTGGCAGATGAAGTCAGAACTCTGGCGAGCCGCACTCAAGAATCCACAGAAGAAATTCAACGTATGATTGAGAAGCTGCAAGGGGGAGCAAAACTTGCTGCAGACGCCATGTCCGACAGCCGTCAGTATGTTGATGACAGCGTTAACCATGCCCGAAGTGCTGGTGAGGTGCTACAAAGCATCGCCAAGGCAATTGCTACAATTACCGATATGAACACCCAAATTGCTACTGCTGCTGAAGAGCAAAGTACGGTCTCAGAAGAGATTAATACCAATATAGTTAACATTAGCAATGCGGCCGAGCAAACGGCAGTTGGGACGAATACAAGTTCGCAAGAGAGCGAGAATCTAGCAAATATGGCTCAGCGTTTATCTGGATTAGTACAAGAGTTTAAAATTTAAACTTAGCCAAAAACTCATTATTTATATAAAGCCGCTAGTTCAAACTAGCGGCTTTATTTTTAGGATTTTGCGCAATCGCATAGGCACCATACCCATTTAATAACAGTAAACTTGGAATTGCGATAAAGTGACCAAACAGATTAGGCTCAATGCTGAAATTCAGCCAGATTAATAGGCTCCAGCTGAGGACTAAATATACGCTACTAACAAGGCGATTAGCCGTAACTCCATTCACTTGGCGGAGTGTTAGTTGATTCATTTCTCCATCTCTTTTCATCTTGTCGCTCCTGTAACTCTAACGGTATGCCAACAGTATAAAAACTAGACAAAGCTCGTTTAAGTGTCATTATTGACATAATTAGGGTGATAAGTGACAGTTGAGTGATACTGTGAAGAGAGGTGATATGAAACGGATAGTCGTATTAGCCGCAGACAATGCCGTTGCTGGTGGCATTTTAAGTTTTATGGATGTGTTTAGTTTCTGTAATACCTACTGGCAGATCACACATCCTGATGCCGATGAACTCTTATTTGAATGCGCGGTTATTTCACCGAATGGAGAGCCGATAAAAAGCGATCATAATGTACAGCTGCCAGTGATCGCTCATGATGATGCAGCGCATTACCTCAGCCACGCAGACGCGGTAGTTGTTGCCTCTGCGACTATCACCAATCGTAAGCAGTTTAATGATTATCAGGAAGAGTTTAAGCCGCACTTACAGACCTTGAGAAGGTTTGCCGAAAGCCAAAAACCGATAGCGGCTTATTGTTCAGGTACCTTATTGCTGGCGGCGTCAGGCCTGCTAGATGGAAAAAAGGCCACCTGTGTGTGGTGGCTTGCAGAGCTATTTAAACGAAGCTTTCCGCGAGTGAATTTGTGTAGTGAGCACGTAGTTCTTAATGATGGGCAGTTCTATACCGCTGGCGCGACTACGGCAAATTTGAGCTTAGCGTTACTGTTAGTACAGAACTTAGTTGGCGAGCAAATTGCGACTCAAATGGCTAAAGTGCTGTTAATTGATCCAAATCGAACCTCGCAACAAGCCTTTATGACCTTAGACGCAGAGCCATTACATAAAGATGAACTGGTAAATCGCATTCAAGACTGGATGCAATTGCACCTTAAATCAAATTTACTGTTAGATGATATAGCCGATAAATTTGCGGTAGGAAAACGCACGCTTATTCGTCGTTTTAAAAAGGCGATAGATGAGACGCCTGCAAGTTATATTCAGCGGCTGAGAGTTGATGAAGCTAAGCGTTTATTAGAGACCACAGAGTTAGCTATTGAGCAAATCGTGGTTGAGGTGGGTTATGAAGATGTCAGTTCATTCAGAAAGTTGTTTATACAAACGACGAGCTTATCACCGAGTGCTTACCGGCAAAAATTTAATACCCATGACTGCTGTTAATGCGGCGATGTCAGTTACTTATCGCGTTTTGATTAACCTATGGGTAATAGGCGGTGTTGCTAACATTTACAATGCATTGATGGTCGATTTTAAATCGTAGCTATTATCGGTAACGATTTTTTCTAGCACTTCAACTCGCTGTTCAAGGTGGCGGTTTTGCTTACGCAGCAGTTCAAGTTCATTGTTAGTGATCTCTGAACTAGTGATTTTGCGTGACTTTAAATAGTGCTTAAACGCTTCACCTGCAGTGGCGATAGCAACGATAGCGACAATTAAAACAATCATAGGTAAGTCCATTGTAGTACTCCTTTATTCAAATATTGCTGATAGTTAACTTTGGGCATTAGCACGGTTGGCATATTTATCAACGGCTTTACCTGTTGTCGCCCAAACCATTACGCCGCCCCATGCAATTAACGAAAACCCAGCTGGAATGCATGCCAGCAAGATAAGTTTGAAATGCTTACGGTTAAATGCCAAAGCAAGCATGGCAGGTAGGAACCAAATAGCTAACACACCTAGACCGAGTAGAGCCATGAATCCTGTATTGTCGCTAGCTAAAATCTTATCGATAAATTCCATAATCTATATCCTTATTTCTTAAAGAGTGATGTAAATTTGCAAGGGCTAAACGGTTTTTGCGTTAAGCCCTTTAGATGATTTATAAACCAAATACAATCTTCTCGCTTTTGAGTGATTTTTGCATGCCGATAGCTAAACCTAAGGCAATTGCTAAAGTGAAGGTTGAAGACACGGCAAGTTGAGTAAGAGGTAGTTCTCGCCCCTTAATAAACTCGATTAACGCCTGTAATTGGCCTGAAATAGGCAACCATTGAATCGTGTCTGGTGCGATGTTGTAGCTTGCCGCCATGGCGAGCATCATAGGTACCATTAACACGATAGTGATGTAGGACTGGGCTTCTTTAAAGCTCTTTGCCAAAAAGGAAACAAATAGCTGCAAGCAAGCAGCCATGATTGCTACAGGCAGGCCAACGATTAGCATCATTACAATAAAGTTGGCGTTTACACTGACCGCAAAGCCTAGTTCTTGCCAGGGAACAAAACTGTAAGCTAGCTTAGAAATGAGCAAGGTGAGTACTAAGCCAACCATGGCAAAAATGCTCACCGCGGTAATCTTGGCAATCACAATCTCCCAAGTCGAGACTGGGTGGCTTAATAACAATGCCAGTGAATTACGCTCACGCTCACCGGCGCTGGTGTCGATTGCGAGGTTCATGCCTGAGATGAATACTGCATAGATCATCGTCATGGTGGCTAAACCTAAGATCATACCCGCTTTAGAATCCGGTGTGGCTTCATCTTTTACATTAACCTTAATAGGTTGCATCACTCGTGGATCAATGCCGCGTGCAATCAGGCGTAAACTGCCCATTTCACCACTGTATTCCTGCAAGCTTTTCTCTAGGCGACGGATCGAATTCTGCAGTTTTTCATTAGAGGCGTCGGCGACTAAAATCACTTCGGCGCTCAGGCCCTTAGCCATATTCGCGGCATAGTCATCGCTAATGATGAGTTGAATATTTTTGGTGTCTTCGGCATCACTGTCACCATTGCTGATCCCTCGACTAGCAAGGAACTTCACTAGATCAGGGGCGCCATTAGCATTATCTATTTTGATATTGAGATCTTCAGGGCTGGTAAGTTGACCTATTAGCAAAAAGAACATGCCGCACATTAATAACGGTGTGCCAATTGCATAGTATAGACCCGCCATTACTGAGCGTTTATCGCGAGCGGCATCGATCAGCTCTTTGCGGATCATGGTGATTATTTTATTACTCATATTAAAATCCTTTTATCAGCCTTAATTAGGCTGCAATGCCTTCGTCGGTGCCAATTAATTGAATAAAGGCATCTTCGAGTGATGCTTTTCCTGTTTGTTGGCAAAGCGCATCAGGGCTACCTACTGCCACGACACGCCCTTCAGCCATTACAATCACCTGATCACAAAGCGCAGCAACTTCTTGCATCACATGGCTGGAAAATAATACACAGTGGCCTTGGTCTCTAAGGTCGCGCAAAATATCACGTAGTACACGGGTGCTCATGACATCTAAACCGCGGGTTGGTTCGTCAAGAATGATATTGGTTGGCTGATGCACTATGGCTTGTGCCAATGCAGTTTTCATTCGCTGACCTTGCGAAAAGCCTTTGCACTGTCTGTCGGCAATATCGGCAAGGTGTAATCGTTCAATCACATTGCTGGTGGCGATTTTTGCCTCTTTGCGCGATAAGCCATTGAGCTCGGCAAAATAGCTAATATATTCCCGTGGGGTTAAACGCTCATATAAACCAAAAGGGTCAGGGAACAAGCCTAATTGCTGCTTAGCGGCAACCGGTGACACTGCGATATCGATACCATCAATTTCAGCGTTACCTTGGTCAGGTTTTAATAGGCCAAATACGGTACGTAAACAGGTGGTTTTACCTGCGCCATTAGGGCCGAGTAGCCCCGTAATTTGGCCATCAAGCGCAGAGAAACTTAAATCGTTCAGCGCCTGCACATCTCCGATGTGTTTTGATAAATTTGATACTTGTATCATGGTCGTTTCCTTACTTATTCAGGGCTGTTTGTTCGTCTGCATCAGTTGGAATAGCTTCTACCGTGCTGGCATTGAGATAGAAATTGCGGCGAATATCCTCACTTAGGCATTCAGCGTCTAATTCTGCTACCGAGCCTTGTTCAACTAATTCGGCGATTAGGTCATTACCACAAGACTGATATGCCACACCGTGGGTTGCATAAGGTGCGACAAAGTGCTTGGCATTACTGAGTTTTTCCATGGCGAGTTCCCCCCAGCTTGGTGGCGTAGCAGGGTCTAACTCACCTGATAGCAGTAAAGTTGGAATATCGCTGGCAATGGGTTGGCTAAAGCTGGCATCTACCGCTGGCATATTCCATACCGCACAAGACTCTGCAAAAGTTTTTAGCATCTCTTGACCAAAGTAGCTTTCATTGGTTTTAGCGCGTAATTCTGGGGTAATGCGTTGCCAATCTTCACCGCATACTACTGAGGCATGCATACCCATAGCGATACCGGCGTTATCAATCCCCATAGCGTAGAGGCCGGTAATAGGCTGGAAATTGCCATTAGCTGCTTGATGAATCGCATGGGGAATAAGTGAGCGGGTACTTGGAGAATACAAGGCCATACGTAGCGAGCCTTTAAACTTGCTGCGGGTTAAGGTCAATTGAGTGAGTTCGCCAGTTAATGGATCCGGTACTTGGCTAATTTTGGGCGCCATTGCTAGCTCTGCATCGACTTTTTCAAGATCGCTTTTAAGGTCAGGAAATTGTGTATGGCAAAGAGTGTTGTTAGCGCAATCTTCAACTAACAAATCGAATGCTCTAGCGATGGCGTTGCCAATGGCTAATACACTTTGCTGCATAGGGACTACACCGTCCAAAGTTACCGTAGCTAGGCTTTGTGGATAATGACGCATATACAGCTGAGCCATACGTGTGCCGTAAGATACGCCATATAGGTGCAATTTTTGGTAGCCAAGGTGCTGTCTTACTGCTTCGAAGTCTTTAAGTGCACTTAAACTGCCATATTGAGTCACATCGGCATCAAGTTCATCTAAACATTTTTGAGTTTCAACTCGGGTGTCAAAATCACTTTCGTTAACTGCTAGCGCACTTTCAAAGCCGTCGCCAATGCATTGCAACGGGTTTGATTGGCCAGTACCGCGTTGGTCAATAAGAATGACATCTTCTGTTTGGCGCACTTTGCTAAGCATGCGATCGAAGCCTTTAGCATTTTCAATCGCTGACTGCCCAGGACCGCCTGCGATAGCGAGTAAGGCTTCGGACTTATTGTTGGGCTTGGTGGACGGCATAACCACGTAATGAATTTGGATCTGTTTGCCATTAGGTTTGGCATAATTTTCAGGAACTGAGATAGAGCCGCATTGCATCTGCTCAGATAAACCGTCTACATAGCACGCCTGTTGGTCGTTTGAGGTTGCTACCGCCGTTTGGGTGTCAGCTTGTGCAGAAGGAATAGCCAAGCCTGCTCCTAGTAGCACAGCAATGACTGCTGGCTTGTGGCGCCATAATGCAGGTGTTACCCGAGCGCATAATTGAGAGTACATTCCATGAAGCATGATACTGATTCCTTTTTGCAATTTAGCGTATCTATGTTAACTTTGTACTGTATCGGTGTATCAATGTATTAATACAGTGACTAAAGGCTAATGTTAGAACAACTAAATGTCAACCCTAGTAGTGGTGAACCCATTTATCGACAATTAAGCGAGCAGATTGTACGTTTGATTGTGGGGGGCCAACTGCAAAGTGAACAGGTACTGCCATCAGTACGGCAGATGGCTGAGCATCTAACCGTGAACCCGATGACGGTATCGCGCGCTATTCAGCAACTTGTAGAGCAAGGTTGGCTGGAGCGCCGACGTGGTCAGCCCACACGAGTGGCACTAAAAGCGCAAAATGAAGCTAGTAATAGCAACCAATTATTGATTACGCCTGTAGATGCACTCATTAAACAGGCGCAGCAATTGGGGATTGATTTGAATGGGCTGCAAGCCCTAGTAGGAGAACGCTGGCAAAAGTAAGCCGGATCTCGCTAAGCGAAAAGTAAGACCAAAGGACAATTTTCGATGGAAATGAAGCAAGCACCGACGTTGGCCTTTACCGAGGTTAGCAAAGATTTTGACGGCCAGAATGCGTTAACGTCACTGAGTCTGCAGTTATATCCTGGCATGGTAGTTGGGTTACTCGGCCAAAATGGGGCAGGTAAATCGACCTTAATGCGCTGTGCTCTGGGAATTATCGAACCCTCTTTGGGCGAGGTAAGCGTGCTCGGGAGTTCAGTGAAAGACTTAAGCTCAAAGCTCAAAACCCAAATAGGCTATGTACCGCAGCAACCTTTTGGTTACGAAGGTTTTAGCGTAGCAAAGGCGCTTGATTTACACCGTAGCTTTTATCCCGATTGGGATATGGCATTAGAGAAGGAGTGGTTGCAACGTTTCGATCTTGAACCTAAGCAGCAAGTGCAGCGCTTATCTGTAGGTCAACGCCAATCCTTGGCGCTCATCATGGCCATGTCTTACCGTCCTAAACTCCTTATCTTAGATGAACCCGTCGCAAGTTTAGATCCCATAGCAAGACGTAAATTTATGGCAGATCTGTTTGATCTCGCGATCGAATCAGGCTCTTGTGTGCTCTTCTCTTCTCATATCACCTCAGATCTTGAACGTGTTGCCAGCCATTTAGCATTGATTAAAAAAGGTGAATTAGTACTGTTTAAAGAGATTGATGAACTTCGAGAGCAGGTGCAACTACTGAGTTTGAAAGAGGGGACTCAATTACCGGCAGAGCTAAGCGTTTTGAATCGTAATGGTAATAAGGTGCTGGTGGATAACTATCAGCAGCAGTTTGACGGACTGATTAGTGCTGAGTCACTTAACCTTGAACAACTCTTCATGGAGCTACACTCATGAGTTGGGCGTTTATTCGTTCGGGTAAATGGTTAAAGGGCTGCTTGCGTTTATGGGTGTTTGATCTAGGTTGTGCCAGCTTTATTGGCGTTGGCTTCTTGGGTTTAGTTATGGCAATCGGCTTACCTTTTTTGCTGCCGGACGATGCAGAACGTAAAGTCGATACCTTAATCTTATTGATGAACATGTTTGTTGCCTCAACCTGTGTCGCAATTGCTTGGCAGATGAACCGGTTAGCGGCAACGGAATGGGCGAGTTTAGTACCACAGTATCGGCAAAGCGTGTTGTTGCAGGCTGCTATGCTACTGACTGTCAGCCTGATCATCGCCTTAGTATTTTTAGTCGCACATAATGCGCTTGAAAAAATAACCGAGTTACAATTAACACTGCTTTTTGGCTTAGGCTTTTTATACTTAAGCCTAACTAAGAGCAATGCGTTTCATTTGTCATTCTTGCTGTATATCTCCCTACCTATGGCGCCCTATTTAACTGACTTGCTGCCGTCATGGGCAGGCTTGATAATGCTACTTGTTATTGTGGCTTCAGCAATAATTTTATGGCGTAAGCTGTTTGCTTTAGGGTGGAATAGTAAAGCCCGTGCCGTGTATTTAAATGGCTTAGAGATGGGGTGGTTTTGGTTGCCTTCACCGCAGTCATTTAGTTTATTAAACCGTCTTGAACGCAGCTTGCACCCAGCTAACTATTTTATTGGTCCGGTGTTTAGCATCATGATTATAGCCATGCCGTTGTTTACCTTGTTGCTGGCTGTTGTTACGCATTATTTAGAGACACCGTTTCCAGTTTTGATTTTACTGGTGCAGTTCAATTGTATCCTATGTGGCATGTTGCACTGGACCCGTATTCAGCGTTGGCGTTCAGTTGAAAGCTTATTTGTACTACCAGGCTTTGATGGCAAGCAAGGTATGATAAATGCGTTTATGCAAGGACAATATCGATTACTGGCTATTTTGGTTGTAAGCATGGTGGTTACCGCAAGTTTAGTGAGTTTATTAAACCCAATGATTAGCCTATCCATTTGGCTGCATATTGTTTTAACGACATGTTTTGGCTGTGCCGCAACTTTAGCTTTTGGTTCTATGTGTCGAACATCTTTGCAGATCTCTGGGGTAATTTTTCTGGTTGGCTTACTTTCGGGCTGGGTTTCCGCAGGGTTATCCGATGTTGAAATTGGTCAACAGGTATGGAGTTTAGTGCAATGGGATTTGCTATTTTTGGCTGTTTCTTTATTTGCTTTGGGCTTGGCAAAGTACCGTTTATGGCGTGGTGATTTACTACAATCATAGTTTTAATACGGCCATGATAACGGTTAAAAACATAAAGATGATTAAAATTTAATCTGATTTGTTGCGTGAGTAATCAGAGCTAAAATGTACAGCTGTTAATAAATTATTTGTTTTTTAATTAAGATACTTAGCTTAAAAGAATAGTTGTTAAATATAGGCCGTCGACATCTCAGGACGGCCTTTTTTTGTGTTTGAGTTAACAAAAATAGAGCAAAAACTCTTAGTGTTTAGAGTTTCTTCGAGTAAACTTGCGTCAAAGCGGAACACTTGTAAGCTAAAAGGTAGCTATTTTATGTCGCTCGAGCAATATCACGTAGTACGATTAATACAGCAACAGAGCCAAGCACTTGGCGATGCGACTGCACTTGAAGGCTTCGAAACTTTAGCGCCTTGGCATCAAGTGAGCTGGGCTCAATTTGATACTATTACCTCTAAAATTGCACGAGTGTTGATCCAATTTGGTATTGAATCACAAGACCGCGCAATTATTTTGTCGCAGAACTGCCCACAGTGGACCTGTGCCGACTTAGGCCTATTGAAAGCTAAAGCTGTTGTTGTGCCTATCTACCCAACAAGCACGATGGAGCAGGCGGCTTATATCGTTAATGATGCAGCAGCAAAGCTGATTTTTGTTGGGGATGCAGAGCATTACGCAATGGCTTGCGATTTGATGAGTCAGTGTGACAGCTTGACCAAAATAGTGGTGTTCAATAAATCTGTTGAGCTACAAGATCCACAAAACCATTTCTATTTAGACGAATTACTTGAACGTGAAGTTGATGAGGCTGCAGATGCTGAGCTAACTAAGCGTTTAGGTGACACAAACCTAGATGATCTGCTGACCCTGATTTATACCTCAGGCACGACAGGCGATCCAAAAGGTGTGATGCTGGATTACCGTAACATCGCGTCTATGGTGCGCCAACACGATAACTTTTTACCATTCACACCTGGTGATGTGTCTTTAGCTTTCTTACCGTTAAGCCATGTTTTTGAGCGCGGTTGGAGCTTCTACGTATTATCACGTGGTGGCCATAACGTTTACTTGTCTAACCCTATGGCGGTTAAAGAAGCGATTGTACAAGTGCGTCCACATACACTTTGCGTGGTGCCACGCTTCTTGGAAAAAGTGTACAGTGCTGTACAAGATAAAGTAATCAAAGCCCCTGAAATGCGTCAGAAGATGTTCACTTGGGCGATGTCTGTTGGTCATAAACAGTCTGAAGTTGGTCAAGGTCGTCATAAAGCTTCTTTAGGCTTAAGCCTGCAGTGGAAACTAGCCGATAAGCTGGTTTTCAGTAAGCTTAAGCAAGTATTAGGTGGTCGCCTTAAGTTTATGCCTTGTGGTGGTGCTGCACTGGATCCAAATGTTAGCGCTTTCTTCCAAAGTATTGATGTGCCGGTTTTGTGTGGTTACGGTATGACCGAAACTACTGCTACAGCAACCTGTAATACTTTAGGTAACCGTGTACCGGGTTCAAATGGTCAGGCAATACCAGAAGTTGAAATTAAACTGGGTAAAGACAACGAAATTTTAGTTCGTGGCGATACGGTGATGCGTGGCTATTACAATCGTCCAGAGGAAACTGCAGAAGCATTTGAAGATGGTTGGCTAAAAACTGGCGATGCAGGTCGTATCGATGATAATGGCAACTTGTTTATCACTGACCGTATCAAAGAGCTGATGAAAACTTCGAACGGTAAGTACATTGCACCGCAACGAGTTGAAGGTAAAGTGGGTTGTTGCCCATTCATCGAACAAGTTGCAATTGTTGCTGATGCACGTAACTACGTAACAGCGCTTATTGTTCCGGCATTTGAGTCGCTAGAAGCGTGGGCAAAAGAAAAAGGCGTCCACTATGAGTCACAGTTAGATCTGTTGCGTCATACTCATGTGGTTGAACATTTTGAGCAACGTCTTAAGACACTACAGAGCGAGCTAGCAGGCTTTGAAAAGATTAAGAAGTTCACCTTGTTGCCGGATGCATTTTCAATGGAAGCGGGTCTAATTACCCCAACCATGAAGCTTCGTCGTAAAGTGATTTACAACAAGTACGCACGTGAAATCGACAAGATGTATAGCCGTTAATACTGGCTAAAAGATTTTAATAGAAAGGCACGCATTAGCGTGCCTTTTTTATGTCTGGAACATTTATGCCAGTCTTTGTGTAAAAGCCCATGGACGGATAGTGTTGGTATTTATGCCTGTGGACTAGTTAGCTTCCATTTGTGCATGATAGATTGAGGGCTAAGCTCTTCTCTGTGTGTCATTTATCGGTAGAATGATGACAAGACAAATTGATAATAATAACAATAAGGACTGTTACCTGTGTCTGAAACAGCATTTAACTTAACTCTACAACCAAGGTTCTGTGAAACTGATGCCTTAGGTCATATAAATAACACAGTGATCCCAGTTTGGTTTGAGGCGGCTCGCGAGCCTATTTTTAAGATCTTTAATCCGACACAAGATTTGTCGAAGTGGAACCTGATTGTGGCAGGTTTTACTATTGGCTTTAATGCACCGACTTATTTTGCAAGTGATGTTGAAGTGAAAACTTGGGTTAGCAAGATCGGTAATAGCAGTTTTGAGCTAACTCAAAGTTGCTGGCAAAACGGTAAAAAGACCGCAGAAGCACAAACTACTATGGTGCATTACGACTATTCGAGTGAAAAAAGCCAGCCATTGAGCGAGAGTATTCGTGAGCAATTGGCACTGTTAACAGGCGAGTCGCTCGCGGTGTAAATGTCTAAGGCTGTTAACCGTATTTGTTAGGTGGAAGTGAGTGTTAGCTGGTTTTTAAAAACTTTTGTACATACCAGCAGCTCGCTTCAACTTCCAATTGCTGTGTCTTAGCCCATTTTAAGCCATGGCGAACTAGCTTTTCTGCTAAGCCTTTGCCCCGAAGCTCTGGTGGCACATAAGTGTTGTTAAAGTTACAGCTATTATCATAAAGCTCATAGGCTAATACGGCTTGAGCACCATCAAGATTAATCACAAAACGGCTTTCATTAGTTAGGTGGGTCACTTCAGTCATCTAAGACTCCTATATGCGGTGCTTTAGTTTATGAGCTCTCTAAGCTTGCTCATAGGTTTGCAAAGCATCGATTAATGCTGGCGTAAGCTTGGCTTTTTGCCCTGTCTTAAAGTTAAACATTACCACCTGTGATGAACCCACTGTTGTGACTGCTTTTTGGCTTTGACTATACACACTGTAGTGCATCATAAACCGGTCATCTTTAATGTCACTAATACTGACGCCTACGGTTAAGGTATCTGGAAAAGTAACAGGGCGTTTGTAGCGAGCCTGATTTTCGCTTATCACAGGGCCTACGGCTGTTTTTTGTAACTCATCAAGTAGGTTTATTTGATTGAAAAAGTCGATGCGAGCAGTTTCAAAGTAGCGAAAATAAACCACATTATTGACGTGCTGTAGGGCATCCATTTCGCCCCATGCAACAACAATTTGAGTGTTAATTGGGAATTGCTTGAGAAAGTTGTCCATAATGATCTCTAGTGATTTTATATTGATATTTAAACAAGTGTTTAACTTTTAGTCAGCATAACAGCATGTTTGGCTGGCAACAAGGTAAGGGTAACTTGGGTTATATGGAAAGAATTTTAAAAGTGTTGGCTGTCGGCGTATTGCTTTGTTTTGGCCAAAGCTGCAAAGCCGCTACCGTTAATCGATTTATTGAGACTGAAACTCGACAAGAGGTGCAGGCATATCGATTAATTAAAAAGATTGAGCCGCAGTTACAACAGCTTTATCTAGTACTGCCTATGGAACATCAGCTAACTGTTGTTTATGGGGCTCAAGATGGACCTTTATTTGATCCTGAGTTGATGCAGATTCAAATTCCTTATCACTTTGTCACTGAAGTGCTTAATCGATTTACCAATGATAATTATCAAGTAACCGGAGTCAGCCCAAAAGAGGCGACTCAAGATGCCATTCTACATACTCTAGGCCATGAATATGGTCATGCATATCTCTATGCTAATGAGGTAATCATACTTGGCCGTGAAGAGGATGCCGTTGATACCTTAGCAACTCTTTTACTCATTAATGCATTTGAAAATGGTGCAGAGATCGCGTTAAGTGCTGCAGACCTATTTGCACTAGAAGATGAAGAAATTGATGAGTTGGTTGAAGATGATTTTAGTGGCGAACATAGTTTAGATGCTCAGCGCTACCACTCAACCGTTTGTTTAATTTATGGCAGTGATCCCGCCAAATATGCAGCTCTATTACAAGATTCTGCCCAGAGAGAGGATAGGGCGGCAATGTGCCAACAAGAATATGCACGTCAAAGCGATAACTGGGATAGGTTAATACGTCGTAATTCGGCTAAATAAATAGGTTGATAGACTCGCTCTAGTGTTGGTGAATTGTTAAAAAGCGTTTATTGTTGAACGTTATTTCACTTGCATGGATTAGCAACTTCAATGACGGCAACAAAAAAAATAATAAAAATGCCAAGGGTAGTGACGGATATAGGTGCTTCGTTTGAGGACTTGTACCAGCAATTCTCGAGCTTGGGTCAAAAGCTGTCCATATTGACCTTTGCTCAATACCTCTATTTATTCGCATTTCTGCTCGCTATTTTTTCTGACTCTTTTTCTTGGGTAGCCGCGATAACAGTATTGGCGCTAGCTATCGAGTTGTTGCCTCTATTTGAGCGAATTTGGCATAGCTTAATGGGTAAGGCTTTGTTGTTACTGTTTTATGCTGTGGTTGCTAATTTTGCATTGAGCTGGGCTGGCGGGGTCGTTAATGATGTTATTGGCGTGTCGGCAACACATTTTGCTTACACCCATAATTTAGCGATTTTACTATATATTCCTGTTTGGTTCGTGTTTATTACCGCATTGGTGATTCTAGCTGCTCAGCTGCTGGTGCCATTTTATTTTGTGTTATTTATTTTCTTAAAACCTATCGGTATAGCACTTCCGCAATTAACTCAAAATGCACACTTTCAAAAAACCACCTGGTTACTTAGATTGATGTTAGCCACTGGTCTGTTGGTACATTTAGTTTTATATATTGTGCCAGAGCTGGATGGCCAAGCTTTAAAGAGAAATTTAACCTCAGACATCTCGGTAGGTGTTGAGCAACCTTTGATTACGGTGAATACAGATGTAGGGACTGCTGAGCAAGAATTTCAAGATGAATATTTGCAAACCCGCTATAAATATCAATCCTTTGTACGGCAGATGATTGCTCTGTTTGCATTTGAGTTTGAAGCTGACAGTAAGTCTCGTTGCCAAAAAAGTGTCGATTCAAGAGTTGTTGAGTTAAACGATTATGAAATAATGGAAATCTATCAAGATGAAGCACAACAAGATGGGTTTCGCTTTGAGGTGAAAAAGTGTATTTCACCTGCATTTCCTGCTGATAGTTGATTTCAAAAAATAATAAAAAAGGGCCATCGAGGCCCTTTTTTATATGTTAATTCGCTAGTTATTAGTCGATCTTTAACTCGGCAAAGTTAGTAATGATTTTAAAGTCGCCAGTGCGCTGGCTGTCATCACGTACCATTTGTACAACGTTTAAGCCTGCTTCGTTAGCTGCTTTTAACTCTTCGAGCACGTCAGATACAAATAGGATTTGCTTCGGGCTAAGGCTAATCGTATTGACGATATTACAGTAAGCTTGTTTGAAACGTTTGTTGCCTGTACGGGTATCAAAATGGCCATTAAACTTGTCAGTTAAATCGCCCGCATCACTGTGGCTGAATAGCATTTTCTGGGCTTCGACTGAGCCAGAAGAGAAACTATAAACACGCAGACCTTGCTGCTTATAACCATCAAGTGCTTCGATAAAATCAGGGAAGATATGGCCTTTAAACTCTCCATTGGCATAGCCTTGCTTCCAGATTAAACCTTGTAAAGTTTTCAGTGGTGTGGCTTTACGATCTTCTTCAATCCACTGCAGCAAAATTTCAGTCACGCGAGCAAGATTTGCATCAGGCTCAAGCGCAATATCTTGCACGTCACAAATGCAGTTATCTACAAGTACATTATCTTTATTTTCTTCAAGAAAAGCGGGTAAGGCCTTAGCTGAATATGGAAAAAGTACATCTTCAATAAAGTTAAGGTCAGTAGTCGTACCGGCTGTATCTACAACAATGGCTCTGATACCCATAATATTTGGTCACTCCGCAATGTACATTGTACCAATCATACTGATTCAACTTGATTGGTTATTCTAATTAGTCGAGATCTGTTATTGCTCAGATCCTAAGCTGAATTACTTGCTTTGGCTAGTGTAATTATCACATGCACCCTAATAGATGCGGCGAATATTTTGGCATAGTTAATTCAGTATGATATTTGACACTTGGCTGGTTAAATATCATACTTTTTTTTACGTAAAAAGCTCAAGGGAAGGAGTTTTAATATGCGACTAGGATATATAACTTATTTTTGTTTCTTTATGACGGTATCGACATTACCTTTTTTTATGGCTAATGCGGTTGCCAAAGTAAAGGTTAGCTCTATCTCTATTATGGTTGAACCATGTGAAATGGCTGACTGTGAAAAGAATTTTCAAGAGTATAAAACCTTATCTCGTTATGGGCATTCTGATGCTATGTATACGCTAGCGGAAATGTATCGACTCGGCTACGGCACTGAGGTCGACATGCGTTTGGCAACAAAATGGTATCGACGTGCGGCTAAATACAACAATCCTTTTGCTGAATATAAAGCGGCGATTATTTATCTCCAAGATGGTGAACATCAAGATGTAGATAAAGCGATGAGGTATTTACGAAGCGCTAATCGCTCTGATTTGGCGGAGGCGGCCCACCTACTTGGTATGCTGTATTTGGAGGGGGACATTGTTGAAAAAGATATTGCAAAAGCAAAGTCCTATTTATCAAAATCTTATGAAGCTGAGCACCCTGATACCGTAGATCTATTGTCAGATTTAAGTGCTATTCAGTTAGATATGCAGTTAAAAAATCGCGCTACTTTGGCCAAAAAACAGCAGAAAAATAATGACGGTAACTCTAGTCGTATTCTCGCACCAACAGGTGAAATGGAAGTCATAGAAGTCAGAGCTCCTGAGCTAGAAGAAGTGTTTGTTTATCATATTGCTTTATTGAGAAGAAATATTCCAGATGCTACTCCTGGAACAGGCACCATGCTGAGAGGAAGATCATGTGGTGAAATGATTTCGTGTAATGCAGAAACTGACAGAGATCGTATAAGAGACTTCCTTATGTCGACTTGGTAAGTCATACGATAAATTCAAATATGGATATTTTTAATGATTAAACGGATATTTTTTCTAATTGTTGGCTTGAGTCTTTCTGCTTTTTCAATTGCAGATGAACACAATACTGCACTTGTAACACTGAACGTGACTTCCGATTTAATCGAGCCAGCAGAGTTTAAAGTGACTTTGCCACCTAGCTATGGCAAAAAAACAAATAAGCAGTATGTCGTATTATTTGATTTTCATCCTAGAAGCCAAGCGTTGCTCGCTGGTATGCATGATTGGATGAGCCATAACGGTGATTGGCCTTGGTTAGAGACTATTATCGTTACTGCGCCTGATGGCCATAAAGGGTTAGGAGAGTTAAAAGCATTAGCTATTGAAGAGCAAGGTAATCAAAAGCTATTAGATTATCTTGAACAAGATCTACTGCCAGCTATAGATAAAAATTACCGCACTAACGGCTTTAAAATTCTAAATGGCTTTACAGGTAATGCAGGTCTCGGGCTGTACACTTTGCTCAATCGTCCACAGTTATTTAATGCCTATTTTGTCGCAAGCCCTGTTCTTAGTAAAGATTTTGCCTACGTTATTAAAGATGCGCCTAAAAAGCTTGCCGCAATGCAGGGCAAGCCTCGATTCTTGTTTATGAGCACCAGTGATAGCGGCTTTGAACAACGACAACTAGCGTCGTTTGCTAAAATGGAAACCATAATCAAAACGAACAGTAATCAGGTATTGGACTACCAAATAAAGCGTTTTGATGGCAGTTATTATATGACTCAACCTGTACTTGCCACAGCTTACGCAATTGAAGCTTTATTTGATGACTATCATAAAGTTTTAGCTGTAGATTCTGATGTTTCTAAGCAAGGCACTAATGCTATTTTAGCTCATTATCAGTATCTTTCTGAGCAAAAGTACGGCTTTAAAGTTCCTGCGACTAGCTCATTGATTAAGTTAGGTGATTCTTTTCTGGAGACAGAGCCAAGTAAGGCTGTTGCGGTATATAAGGTAGCGATTAGTGATGATCCCCAAGCTTATATAGCCTATGACGCAGTTGCAGGGGCTTATGCCAAGCAAGGAGAAATAGAGTTAGCGATTAAGTATCAAACCTTGGCTCTAGATATTACTGATCATCCTTTTTATCAAAATAAGTACAACAATAAGCTGGCTAAGTATAAGCAGCAGAGCAAGCTTTAATAGGTAAGTTGCTAAGATTGATTTTTGATTGCAATGAAAACGATAGCTGCGGCTATCGTTTTAGTTTTTAGCCGTAAGGCTAGAGATACCTCTTCTTTCGACTGCTGACTTTTTTCGGGCGGTTCTTCAATTGGCTACGGGTTTCTTCGCGGTTGTTATGGTTAAGCAGAATAGCAAGCTTTAGTGTTTATTTCGCGCAAACTAAAATGCTAGCCTTGTGGCTAGCGCTGTAGTGATATTTAGATGCTGTTACAGGTATTTCTTCTGTCGACTACTGACCTTTTTCAAATAGTTACGCGTCTCTTCGCGGTTATGGCGATGAGTCAGAAACCAATAAAACTCGCTAACGGTCATCTTATTAATCCGTGCTAACGCTTTGGTGCGATTACCGCGTGAGTCTAAGCTCTTCCATAGATTACCCGCACCGCCGTTATAGCTAGAGATCACCGCATATTCGCGTTTTTTAGGGTGAGTGATGCCCTTAAGGTAGCGGCTTGAAAGGATCTTTAAGTAACCTGTACCGACCTCAATATTCTTCGCCGGATCATAAAGGTACGCCGACGATGGCGTATGCTTATAGCCTTGAATTAAGTTGAAGTAATCGCGCCCTGCGGTATTGGCCTTAATTTGCATTAAACCAAGCGCATTAGAGCGTGAGCGCGCCAGTGGGTTAAACGAGCTTTCAGTCTCGATAATTGCCATGATCAAATCGGTGCTAATACCATGTTTACGGCTCGCATTGCGGGCATAGTTAATATACTTATTACCGGCAATAGTGGTGTGCTCTTTCACCATGTGGATAGCCACTTGAAAGCGTGAGTTGCTGCGCTTGCTTTTACTTACTAGGTAGTCGGCATAGCGTGATGCACGCCATTCAAACTCAATGGCTTTGCCGTCTTTATCGAGTACCTGCCCCCAAAAGAAGGGCTTTTTCTTTTTGCTGATTAAGCCAAAGTCTTCAGCGGTTTGTGCATCGATAACAGTTGGATCAATTTGGGTTAATAATACTTGTACGACAGCTTCTTTAAGCTGCGCTTTAGTGCGGGTTTCTACCAAGATCAAACCCCGTTTAAAGTCGACATAAGTCGAGGCTTGCACGCTTTCTTTATATACCAAAACCGATGGCACGATAGGTCGTGAGTAAGAGTCTTGCCCTTGATATTCCTGTAGCAGTGCTGCGACATCGTCTTCGTAGTCGTTTAGGTCTAATTCACTACTATTAGCGCTAGCGACATTCGCTATGGTGATAGCGGTTATGCTGCAGATCGCAATGAGTAGTTTGGATAAGTATTTAGACATTTATCAGCAGGTTAGAGTTGGTATGTTTTGATTATACATTGGTATTTGCTATCCGCCTCATAGTTGAGGTTTGATTTTTCAAACTTTGATAGAGCTATCAGGCTACGCCTGAACTCTATAGCTAGACTGCGTCTAACAACCAAAGTCGTGGGATTCCATCCCACATTTACGGCTAATCAAACTTCGTTTGATAAAGGTCGTGAGCTTCCAGCTCACACTCGGCCAAAAGGCGATCAACAGCAATCCCCTCTTGGCCATTTCTTTCATAAAGAGTCCCTGCCGCCCCGACGAAGTTGTTGATCCTCATGCTCCAATAAAAATCGCCTAACGGCTCAGATGGGACATCCATGTCCCTCCGAGCCTGAACCATCATCCATGATGGTTCTACGGCATTCTTGAAGGTGAAGAGTTATCTACGCACTTCGGCAACTCCGATGGGGAATTGGTGTTTCCCGTGAGCGTGGTGCGATTTTTATATCAAAAGTAATTCTAGAAGAATTAATATCAAGAACTTAGGTTGGACACGCTTTGAATGTTTTTAATTTATAACGATAAACCTCGCAGGTATACAGAGCTAAAAATGAATAACGAACAAAGAGAAAAAATCAGGTTAAAGCGACGTGTTGAAGGCTGGGTTACGGATCGTCTGACGGAAAAAAAGTACCAAAACTTAAATGGGTTGCGAGATAAGGTTATACGCGAATTAGCGGATAGTATTTCACTTCAATATGATGAAAATAGAGAAGATGTAAAAGCCTTTTTGAATAAAAACATTCAGAACTTTGAGTTTGAGTCTGAATATACAACTGCAGATAAGGAAGTCGCTTTAGTCTTGAAAGAATACTTGGGTGGTCAAAATCCGTTTAAACAAAAGCAAGGCCGAAAAAGAAACACGGAAAGAAATTGGGCTGCTTTATATGCTCTTTATATAACAGGAAAAAAACACGCTGTTACTGAACAGTTTTTTCATGGTAAAGCTTCAGACTTTAGAAATAGCATTAAATCTATGACAGAAAAAGGAACCATTGAGGATGCTTTGAGAATGATAAAAACATATGACGATAGGGAAGGGGTCATAGCAAGTCCTGAAACTGAAAATACGCTAGGAAGAAAGCAGTTTAATGACTGGTGGGATAAAAATAATTCGGTAAATAGGATTAAATGGCTAAAGGAGAATATCAAGAAGGGAAAATAAAGTTTTTATTTTCCCTGTTTATTCGCTTTTTTCCTTACGCATAATTACTGACAGAACAATCAAATAGCTGATTAGAGGTAAAGTGATATGCGTAAACTAATTAAACTGCTTAAGTCTAAAGTGAACCCTTGGGAGCTTGTGCGATTGCTGATTATATCCATTGTACATTTGCTCCTATGCAACAAGTAGTCGTACTAAATCTGCAATAGTCTGAGAGTAATGCTTTCTAACACAGTGCAGATGCGGCCGTGACCGTCCATGACATGGATGTCATGGCCGAGCTTCCAGGGATGGATTAACAGCGTGTCACGGCAGCGTCTGCACATACGCCTGCTGCAGGCAATTAGTTGCATCAGATGTGAACCGCAACTGAGAAACTCTATTGGGAGCACCTGTGTCATCAGACAGGAAGATGGCTGGAACACATACGCCGACCGCAGGTCATTGGTAGCATTTAGACTTAGCAGCGATCTGCTAAGTCATTAGCGACTCCGAACCCTTAAGCCACACCAAAAAGGTAAACACTGAGGCCAAACAGTAAGCCAAAAACGATGAACATGCCTCATCGCTCAGGCATAGCTCATCATTGGTGTACGAGATGCCCATTCTTAACCACATCCACACACGAGGCCACACCATAGGTGTAAGCCAGTTCCGCTGGCGTGCTGATATTCCACATACAGAAATCGGCGACCATGCCGACTTCAATAACGCCGACTTTATCCTCAATACCCAAAGCTTTGGCAGCATTGCGGGTCATGCCTGCTAGCGCTTCTTCTGGGGTTAAACGCAGCAAAGTGCAGGCCATATTGAGCATCAATAGGCTTGAGCAAAGTGGCGATGAGCCGGGGTTGTAGTCGCTGGCAACCACCATAGGCACCTTGTATTTGCGCAGTAAATCGATAGGCGGGTGCTGGGTTTCACGTAAAAAGTAGAATGCGCCGGGTAATAGCGTGGCGCAGGTGCCACTTTCACTTAGTGCTTTTACGCCGTCTTCATCTAGGTATTCAATGTGATCCACTGACTTGGCGCCTAGCTTGGCAGCGAGGGCTGAACCGCCCATATTTGATAACTGCTCGGCGTGCAGTTTGATTTGTAGCCCTGCAGCTTTTGCTGCGGTTAGCACACGCTCGGTTTGCTCAAGGTTAAAGGCGATATTCTCGCAAAATACATCGACTGCATCGGCAAGATCTTCGGCAATGACTTTCGGCAGCATCTCGTTGATGACTAAGTCTACATAAGCATCACTATCATGTTTATATTCTGGTGGGATCGCGTGCGCGCCTAAAAAGGTGGTTTTAACATCCACATGGTGGTGTTTGCCTAGCTCACGGGCAACGCGGAGGATCTTCAGTTCGGTTTCGATATCTAAGCCATAACCTGACTTGATTTCCACTGTGGTGACACCTTCTTTAGCCAGTGCGTTTAGGCGTTGGCGGCCTAGTTCAAATAGCTCAGCTTCGTCGGCTTCACGACAGGCGTTAACGGTTGAAATGATGCCACCGCCACTGCGAGCGATCTCTTCATAACTGGCACCTTGCAGGCGCAATTCAAATTCATTGGCGCGATTGCCGGCAAACACTAAGTGAGTGTGGGCATCAATTAATCCCGGGGTGATCCAGCCGCCTTTGCCTTTGTAGATTGGCGTGGCGAATACATCAAATTCTGGCAGATCGCTGCGTTTACCGACCCAAGCAATTTTACCATCTTGAACCGCAAGGGCTGCATCGGTAATTGCACCGTAAGGCTCTGAAATATTTGGCGACATTGTAGCGATATTGATATCTATCCAGACTTGATCCCACGACATGATGCAGTTCTCTTTTTGGTTGCTTTTTGCTGTATAGGAATACTAACACTAAAAATAATTTGTGAGCTAGCTTGTATTTACTTGTATATACAAGCTAGGATTGTAGCCGAGTTTTTGAGCACGTTAAACAAAAAAGCACCTAAAGATAGCGACAATAGGATGGCCAATGGCAACGCCAAAATTTGAAGAGATCAAGCAATACATTTTAACGCAAATTGAATCAGGCGAATGGGCTGAAGACAGCCGCGTGCCTTCTGAAAACCAGCTGTCGGAACTATTTAGTTGCAGTCGTATGACAGCACGCCGTGCATTAACGGAGTTAACAGAGTCGGGTGTGTTAGAACGCTCTCAAGGCTTAGGGACTTTCGTTGCAGGGCTTAAAACTCAGTCTTCGATGATGGCTATTCGCAATATTGCTGATGAGATAAAAGACCGTGGTCATGGTTATAGCGTGCAGCAAGTGCTGCTGACGCAAACAGTCGCAACCGGCGCGATTGCCATAGCCTTAGGGCTTGAAGAAGGCAGCCAAGTTTACCAATCAGTATTAGTGCACTGCGAGCAAGGTACGCCGCTGCAACTAGAAGAACGTTTCGTTAACCCTAGATTAGTGCCTGAATATTTAGACCAAGATTTTACCAAGCAAACTCCCCACGAATACTTGTCGATGGTGGCTCCGCTAACTGAAGCTAAGCACACCATTGAAGCCAAAATGGCTGATATAGCTCAACTGGCGCTGCTGGAAATTGCCGCTGTTGAGCCGTGTTTACAGATCTCTCGCCGCACTTGGTCGCGCCAAGGTGTGGTTAGTTTTGCACGTTTAGTGCACCCAGGAAGTCGTTTTAGATTAGGTGGTCATCTGACGTTTAGTTAGCGCCAGTTGCACACGGCTCTTAGAGCAAAGCAGTAAATATAAAAGCTTCACAAGCAGATAAAAAAACATAAAAACAAATTGAACGAGGTAGTACCGATGGATAAGAGACACGATCCAAGCCGCCGCATTATCGCGCCGACAGGAACAGAGCTAAGCTGCAAAAGCTGGCTGACCGAAGCACCGCTACGTATGTTGATGAACAACCTACACCCAGATGTAGCTGAGCGTCCTGAAGACTTGGTGGTTTATGGCGGTATTGGCCGTGCAGCCCGCGACTGGGAATGCTACGACAAAATTGTTGAAGTACTGCAACGTCTTGAAGAAGACGAAACGCTTATGGTGCAGTCGGGTAAGCCAGTGGGCGTATTCAAAACCCACAGCAATGCACCTCGTGTGATCATCGCTAACTCAAACCTAGTACCGCATTGGGCTAACTGGGAACACTTTAATGAGTTAGATAAAAAAGGTTTGGCTATGTATGGCCAGATGACCGCGGGTTCTTGGATTTACATCGGCTCACAAGGCATTGTGCAAGGCACATACGAGACCTTTGTGGCTATGGCTAAGCAGCACTTTAATGGCTCATCTGCTGGTAAGTGGATCTTAACTGGCGGCCTAGGTGGCATGGGGGGGGCGCAACCGCTAGCTGGCACTATGGCGGGTTACTCGGTATTGACCTGTGAAGTGGATGAGACTCGCATCGATTTCCGTCTACGTACTCGTTATGTCGACAAGAAAGCTACTACCCTTGATGAAGCGTTGGCAATGATCGATGAAGCCAATAAGAGCGGTAAGCCTGTTTCTGTTGGTCTATTAGCTAACGCGGCTGACGTATTTGCCGAGCTAGTTGAGCGCGGCATTACCCCAGATGTGGTGACTGACCAAACATCGGCGCACGATCCGCTAAACGGTTACTTGCCGCAAGGTTGGACGTTAGAGCAAGCCATCGAGATGCGTAAAACTGACGAAGCTGCTGTGGTTAAAGCGGCGAAGCAGTCAATGGCTGTACAAGTTAAGGCGATGCTAGCACTGCAAGCTGCAGGCGCGGCGACGACTGATTACGGTAACAACATCCGTCAAATGGCATTTGAAGAAGGTGTTGAAAACGCATTCGACTTCCCAGGTTTCGTGCCTGCCTATGTACGTCCATTGTTCTGTGAAGGTATTGGTCCGTTCCGCTGGGTAGCGCTTTCTGGCGATCCGGAAGATATCTACAAGACCGACGCTAAAGTAAAAGAGCTTATTCCTGACAATCCACACCTACATAACTGGCTGGATATGGCACGTGAACGCATTGCGTTCCAAGGTTTACCATCGCGCATCTGTTGGGTAGGTCTAAAAGACCGTGCTCGTTTGGCACTCGCCTTTAACGAAATGGTTAAAAATGGCGAACTTTCTGCGCCAGTAGTGATTGGTCGCGATCACTTAGATTCTGGCTCTGTTGCTAGCCCGAACCGTGAAACCGAATCTATGCTTGATGGCTCTGATGCGGTATCAGATTGGCCATTAATGAATGCACTGCTGAATACGGCAAGTGGCGCAACTTGGGTATCGCTGCATCACGGTGGTGGTGTAGGTATGGGCTTTAGTCAGCACTCAGGTGTAGTCATTGTGGCTGATGGTACTGATGATGCGGCAGCGCGCTTAGGTCGCGTGCTGTGGAATGACCCTGCAACGGGCGTAATGCGTCACGCCGATGCAGGTTACGATATCGCTAAAAATTGTGCAAAAGAGCAGGGCCTAGACCTGCCAATGCTATAAGCCGCTCATACCGAGCAGTATAAGAATAAGAGGCATTTAAATGAGTCATTTAGTATTAACTCCGGGTACCTTAACCCTTGCGCAAATCCGTGAAATTAGCCGCGGTAAAGTCACACTAGAACTAGCCGAAAGCGCTATCGCTGACATCAATACTAGCGCTGGCTTAGTGCAGCAAGTATTGGACGAAGGCCGTACGGTTTACGGCATCAACACCGGCTTTGGTCTGCTTGCCAACACTAAGATTGCTGCTGATGATTTACAGCTGCTGCAACGCTCAATCGTATTGTCGCACGCAGCAGGTACCGGCCAATACATGCAAGATGCCACAGTGCGCTTGATGATGGTATTGAAGATTAACTCGCTAAGCCGTGGTTTCTCTGGCATTCGTTTAGAGGTGATCAACTTCCTTATAGCCTTGGTTAACGCCGGTGTTTATCCATGTGTACCAGAAAAAGGTTCTGTTGGTGCATCGGGTGACTTAGCGCCGCTATCGCACATGTGTTTGCCACTACTTGGCGAAGGTGAGATGAGCTATCAAGGTGAGCTAATCACTGCGGCTGAAGGTCTAGAAATTGCTGGGCTTAAGCCAATCGAACTGGCTGCAAAAGAAGGCTTAGCCTTGCTTAACGGTACGCAAGCGTCAACGGCATTGGCACTGGAAGGCCTGTTTAACGCAGAAGATCTGTTTGCAGCAAGCTCTGTGATCGGCGCTATGAGCGTTGAAGCGGCAATGGGCAGTCGTAGCCCGTTTGATCCACGTATTCACGCTGCTCGCGGCCAAAAAGGTCAGATTGATTCAGCTGCAGTGTTCCGTCACTTGCTTGGTGATGAGTCTGAGATCAGCCTAGATCATGTTAACTGTGAAAAGGTACAAGATCCGTATTCATTACGTTGTCAGCCACAGGTATTGGGTGCATGTTTGACTCAAATCCGTCATGCGGCAGAAGTGCTAGGCACTGAAGCGAATGGCGTTACTGATAACCCATTAGTGTTCCAAGACACAGGCGATATTATTTCGGGTGGTAACTTCCACGCTGAACCTGTAGCCATGGCTGCCGATAACTTGGCGATTGCGATTGCCGAGCTAGGTTCGATTGCAGAGCGTCGTATTGCACTACTTATCGATTCAAACCTATCTAAGCTGCCACCGTTCTTGGTTGAAAATGGCGGGGTAAACTCAGGCTTTATGATTGCGCAGGTGACTGCCGCCGCATTGGCATCAGAGAACAAGACTTACGCTCATCCAGCATCAGTAGATAGTTTACCAACTTCGGCTAACCAAGAAGATCACGTCTCGATGGCGACCTTCGCGGCGCGTCGTTTACGTGACATGTCGGAAAACACTCGTGGTGTGCTGGCGGTTGAAGTTTTAGCTGCAGCGCAGGGCTTAGATTTCCGTGCACCATTACAACCAAGTGTGGCTGTTGCACAAGCAAAAGCCGAGTTACGTGAGCTAGTGACTTACTACGATAAGGATCGTTTCTTCGGTCCAGATATCGAAGCGGCAACAGATCTACTGCTAACCGCAAGCTACAACGCTTACCTGCCAGCAGATATCTTGCCAAGCCTGTAAGTGGCTAATTGACTGTTATAAGATCATTAGTGAAAAGAGCCTACGGGCTCTTTTTTTTGGCTGTCTCTCTGTGAAAATATGCTTAGGTGTTTTTTTCAGCTGACTTTGATAGTAATTTGTTGCTGACGGAAAAGTAGTGCGGGATTATTTTTAATTTAAATTCAAAATAAAATCATCTGTGTAATATTGTGAGTAATATATCGATAGTCTTATTGTGCAATATGCTGTGCAACTCTTTGTAAGTCGCTATGTGTGAGTGAGTGCGTGTCGATGTGTTTGCTTTTTTTATTCGGTTTATTTTTTGTTTTTATAATAAATTTTTATCATGATTTTGGTTTGTAAAATAAAAAATATTTAATAATAATCTGACTAGAGTGTGGGAGTAAAATATAAAAAAGCCTGCTTGGATAAACTAAGCAGGCTTTTATTGTTCTATTGGTTGAACTTGTGTTTGGAAAGGTATTACATACGTGAATCCATCTCACCCATTTTTAAGCTCATTAACTGTTTTGTCCACTGCTTCTTGTCGATGCCTTCTATCCAAAATACGCGACTCTCGCGAGTTTGGCCTTTACGCAAGTAGGAGTCTGGCATTCTAAAAATGGCCTGCCATGCTTTAACATCCTCTTTCTTAATCAGAAGACCTGAGTCAGCAAACAAGCTAATTTCAAGTTCGATCATGACATAGTGTTCTGGGCTATTACTACTGAGTTCAAAGGTAAGTCCTAGACGGCCATCATCATCCCACTGGCTATTAGCAAAACTGATTTTTACACCGCTTTTGGCAGTGGATTTAAGTAGGGCAGATTGAGCGATAGCGCTAGAAGTGAGTGTTTCTTTAGTTGCAGAATTTGGAGCATTTTCGGTAATTGTTGCTGCGGTATTTTCTACCGTCGAAGCTGCAGCAACAGTTGCAGGTAAAGTTACTGGTACTGCGGCATCTGGCTTAGCTTGGCTTTCTAAAATAACGTATTCCCAAGTGAAATCATCATTGAGCTTTACGGTAGCACCATTCTCTAGGGTGACTCTTGTCACCTCTGCAGCAAAGGCTGGAATGGAGCTGATTAGTAACGCTATAGAGGCGTAGATTCGTAGGGCTTTATACATGGCAATTAACCTATTTAAGTTGATTGCTCTAGCATAGACAAACTAGCGTTGGATTAATACCGGTTAGATTCAGAATATTGTCATATGCGAGGTTTCTGCATGAGTTGCCATTTCGCACAGATACAGCGATGTTCTGTGTTGTTATGTATGCGCAAAACACTCTTTTCGCTGAGCAGGGGCTTTTAGCCGTGGATGCGATTTATGCTATCGATTACACTCGAAAGCAATTTTAACGCTAGCTTAAATTATTAATTTTAAGGCGATTAAACTATCTAGTTTGCTAAAGAAAGGGAAGCATGAAGTTACTTAAATGGACGATAGCTACAATTATCACTTTTCAAGTATTAGTGATAGTTATCAGTGTGGTTATCGGTGCAATAAGAACCGCTGACTATAGCGTTTCATGTATGCATGTGGATAATTCATTTTTTACCCAACACAATTATTCTGGTAATACACCCTTCAATTCTTTTAAAGCTGGAAAGTATCAGGCTAAAGGTTCTGTGTTTTATTGTCGTGTATTTAATTACTTTAATTAAATCTTAAGTGGTGGTTTTGCATATTATGGTCTGAGGCTAAGTTTTATAGAGAGTTATTATAAAAAAAGGGAAGGCTATGCCTTCCCTTTTTATGTTGATAAATATTTTAATTGCGTAGGCTAATGCTTATAAACGTGCTTTAAAAATTTCGATAATTTCTTCAAGGCTTGCTTTACGCGGGTTAGTTAAAGAACATGCGTCGTTTAGGGCATTTTGCGCCATAAATGCGAGTTTATCTTCAGTAACCCCTAAGTCTGCTAGGCGTTGTGCTGTACCCACTTGTTGCGAAAGCGCTTCGATTGCGGCAATACCGGCTTCAATGGCTTGCTCTTGAGTCATGTTAGATACATCTAGGCCCATAGCTTTAGCGATATCAATAAAACGTGCAGGTGTGGCTACCGCGTTGAAACGTGATACTTCTGGAAGAAGAATTGCGTTACATAGACCGTGTACTAAGTCGTAAACACCACCGAGTTGGTGTGCCATAGAGTGCACATAACCAAGTGAAGCGTTAGAGAAGGCCATACCTGCAAGGTATTCACCGTATTGCATAGCATCACGAGCTTGGCGATCTTCACCGTTTTCAACAGCAGTCGCTAAGTTCTGTGAGATTAACTCAATTGCCTTGATAGCAGAGGCATCAGTAATTGGCGTTGCTGCAGTAGAAACATAGGCTTCAACAGCGTGAGTTAGTGCGTCCATACCGGTTGCAGCAGTCAGGAACTTAGGCATAGCGACCATAAGCTCTGAATCGTTTACCGCAATAATTGGGGTAAAGTGCTTATCAACTACAGGGTATTTAGTTTCATCAGCTTCGTTAGTGATGATGGCAAATACGGTCATTTCAGACGCAGTACCTGCGGTAGTGTTAATGGTCACTAGTGGTAATTGTGGCTTTTTAGATGTGTGTACACCTTTTGAGTAGTCACGAATATGGCCACCGTTTGCAGCAACTAATGCAATACCTTTGGCCGCGTCGTGTGATGAACCACCACCAAATGAAATAACAAAGTCACAGTTTTCTTGTGCAAGTAGCGTAAGGCCATCTTCGATGTTTTTTTCAGTTGGGTTTGGTTTTACACCATCATAAATCGCAAAGTTGATGTTATGGCTTTTAAGTTCATCAGTTAGTCGATTAACTAAGCCAATTTCAACTAGTACGCTGTCGGTAACAATAAGCGCTTTGCTTAGCTCTTTGTTTGCTAGCTCTGCGCCTAGAGATTGAATTGCGTTTTGGCCCATAAGAGTCATAGGAGGCATGTAAAATACGCTGCTCATAATATTTCCTTAAGTTTTAAAATTAATTTGTTAAATAAAAAACTGGATAGATTGAGAATAAAAAAATTGACTAAAGCACCTGCCGTAACGGGCAGTGCTCAATCGATGGAGCAGAGTTTACTCTTTCCATTTGAAATGATAATTAGCTCAAATTGAAAATGATTTTTACTAATAGGTAATAATGAGCTTGCAGCTATTTATGATTTGTCGAGGTTAGGCGTAAGCTTGATTTAAACTAGAGGAAATGGCTGCCTGAGCTAGCAGGCAGATTTATAATAATATAAAGGGGCGATTTGGTTGGTGATGAGTTGCTATCCTATGGCTGGCTACATTGAGTAACCAATGCTGATTACTGCAGATTCGGTAGCGGAGTTATATCCGGCACCTATCATAAAGTGTTTGCCTATGACGTAGCGTAGACCGATTTCTGCGCCCCAAGTGGTGTCTTTATCGGTTTCCCAAACGGGTTCTGCACCGACGACATAAGGCACAATGTTAGTGGTTGAAGAAAACTCTGTTGTATAGGCGGCTGCGCCGCCATAGATGCTTAAATCTGTAGTCAATGTATAACTCAGGCCAAAGCGCCATAGCGAGTCTTTAGTATAAGCTTCACCCGGTGGCTCAACATAAACGTCTTCTTTCTGACTTTGGGCATAACCAATGTAGTATCCCCAATTGGCATAGTCGCGATCATAGTGGCGCGGAGCGAAAGTGATGCCATACATATCTTCAGTCGCTGGAATATAGTCTAAAGTTATAGCCATAACTGGAGCGGGTTTAGTTTCTGTTTCCAGGCTAAAATCATTGGCCATAGCGTTAACACTACAACAAGCGATTAAGCTAGCTAGCAATAATCTAATCATGCTTCTTTCTCCAACGTCAGACTTATGGCGATAGATTGTTGTGAATCTTTGGTTTACAGTCAACCAACAGTGCTAAAATGACTGAAATAATAGATATTTGTAACACCTATGTTGTTATTGCTTTGTGATGATGTAGGCTGGTTTTAAATAGTTTGATGCGCAAAATTTAGCGCAGTAGGAGAAAGGTTTTGGACCAAGAGTTACGAGCGGGAATTGCTCAGTGGTTAACTAATATGGGCATAGATACCCAGCCTTCAGATGGTATCTCAAGCACTATTATGGTGATAGCGTGTTTAATTATTGCTTTCGCTGCTTATTTTTTTGTTAAACGTGGTGTGGTTACCACCATGAACTTGGTGATCCAACGTTCAAAAGCCCATTGGGACGACATCTTTATGCGCCACCAGGTGCTGGAAAAGATGGCTATTATGGTGCCGATTCTTATCCTAAACATCTTGCTGCCATTGGCACTAAATGATCATAAGGTGCTTAGTAGTCTGAGTGACCGATTTCTAGATGTGACTATTGTGGTGTTGTTCGTCCGCGCGATTTATAGCGCATTGGACGCTGCCAATGAAATTGCTGATTATAATTTAGTGAGCCGTCGACTACCGATTAAGAGCTTTGTGCAGCTGGCTAAGCTGTTTATGTTCTTTGTGGCTATCATCATCTCTATCTCGGTGTTGGCCGACCAGTCTCCAGTGTATTTCTTAAGTGGTTTAGGTGTCGCGACCGGTTTAGTCATGTTGGTATTTAGAGATACCATTTTAGGCTTTGTCGCAGGTATTCAGTTAGCGGCTAATCGCATGGTTAGCCCTGGTGATTGGATTGAAATGGATAATTACGGTGCTAATGGTACGGTAGAAGAGGTGTCGTTAACCACAGTTAAAGTGCGTAATTTTGACCAGACCCTGACTATGTTGCCTGCATACTCATTAACGTCCGGCTCGTTTAGAAACTGGCGCGGTATGTCTGAATCTGGTGGGCGTCGTATTAAACGTGCGGTGCAAATCGATATTCAATCGGTGCGTTTTTTAACTGAAAGCGACATGCGCAGTTTGAGTAAGATTAACTACCTTAAAGATTATTTCTCATCAAAGTCGGCAGAAATCATTACCTATAACGCTCAAGTTGAAGATGCTGAAATGTATGTTAATAGTCGTCATTTAACTAACTTAGGTACATTCAGAGCTTATATCCAAGAGTACTTAACTCAGCATGATAAAATTCGTAAAGATATGACCTTGATGGTGCGCCAACTAGCGCCAACAGAACTCGGGGTACCGATTGAACTGTATATTTTTACTAATGATACGCGCTGGGAATTTTATGAAGGGATTCAGGCAGATATCTTTGATCATATCTTTGCCATATTGCCAGAGTTCGATTTAAGGGTTTATCAAGGTCCAACTGGAGCAGATATTCGCAGCTTAAGACATTAACGGTGTGTTAGCCCGCAACCAATACAAATAAGCCAGCTTAATGCTGGCTTATTTGTGGGCTATTTTTCTGCTTAACTTTGTATTAGTTTTCTCGAGAAACTAAAATAGCTGCTAGAGCCACAAATACACCACCGCTGGTTCTATCAAACCAATGCAGTTTATTACTTGATTTAAGTGTTGGTGCTAATACGTTAGCCATGCTGGCGTAAATCATCACAAAGCTAAAATCAACCACGGCCCAAGTCGTGGCCAAAATGGCTAGCTGTGGTCCTTGTGGCGCACCGATATCAATAAACTGTGGAAATAGCGCAGCAAAGAAAAGTAGATCTTTTGGATTACTAATACCGACGAAAAAAGCCTGTTTAAATAGCTGCTTTGGCGTACCTTTCCCTTCAATATTTTTGAGCTCTAAGCCTTTGCCATCGCCTTTAGTGAGTAAGAGTTTTACCCCTAAAAATAGCAGGTAAGCTGCGCCACACCATTTTAAAATAGTAAAGCCATATTCAGTTGCACTGAGTAATGCACCTAAACCTGCTGCAGATGCCATCATCAATATTAACGCTGAAGTGACACTGCCAAATGCTGTAGCTATGCTGCGGCTTTTACCGTAATGAATGCCATGGCCCATAGATAAAACTGCCATCGTACCCGGTGAAACGGCAATTAATAAGATGGCAAAAAGGTAGAGTAACCAGGTATCGAAGCTCATAGGATTTTATACAATTTTAAAAGACTGGCAGCACTATAGCCGCCAGTCATAATTTAGGCAATTGTCTCGGTAGGTAGTTAAAGGGTAAAATCGGGAATGAGTTTAGGGTGACGACCTTCGATCGAGCGATAAAAGTCGATGATTTCATTCATATCTTGCTCAATATCACCAGTAGGCATTTTACCATCAGCAATAACTACGGTTTTTTTAGCAAAATCCAAGCCGACGGTAACAATTGGGACTTGAGCCTTATTAGCGATATGGTAAAAACCTGTTTTCCAGCGAGTGACTGGGCTACGAGTGCCTTCAGGGGCTAAGGCTAAACTAAATTTAGGGTTAGTTTTAAATAGATCAGCTACAGCATCAACGAGGTTATTACTTTTACGTCTATCTACAGGTGTGCCACCAATAGCCTTAAAGAACCAGCCCCAAGGCGGAATAAACAGTTGGTGTTTACCTAAAAAGTTAATTTGCGCACCTAAAACACCGCGGGCGATGACGCCGATAATAAAATCCCAGTTACTCGTGTGTGGTGCGACAATCGCAATAAACTGTTTATCTTTGGGTAAGTCGCCGGAGATCTTCCAGCCAATGAGCTTAAACAGCCCTTTACAAAATATTTGAAACATATAATGAAACCTTCAGGCCTTTTTATGGAGTATTGTTGCTATATGCGGCTTTGGCCAATTGTTAGGTTGTAAGACGCTTAATTAAGGTATAGTACACCCAATAAAGCCAGACTGGAGAGTGGCAATGTTTAAAAAAGCAATTAGTGTCGTATTGTTGTGCTTAGCTTTTAACGTCAATGCGGTACCAACAGATGATATTGCGAGTATTTTGGCCGAACAAGAAGCTGCATGGAACCGCGGTGACTTAGATGCCTATATGCAAGGCTATTGGAATAACGAAAAAATGCGTTTCGTTTCTAATGGTAAATTTCGTTATGGCTGGGAAGAAACGCTTGCTGCCTATAAGAAACACTATCCAGATAAAGCGACCTTAGGCACGCTGACCTTCACGATTAAAGAAACTAAAATGCTCAGTAATTACGCCGCGATAGTGGTTGGCCGCTGGTCATTAGAACGCGCTAAAGATAATCCTAACGGCGTGTTTACTTTACTCGTTGAGAAAATTGATGACCGCTGGGTGATAACCCATGACCATACTTCAGATTAAGCCAGTTCGACTGAATAACGGGAACCAGCTTAGCTCGATTTGAAATAAAAAGGAGTTGTTATGGCATTTCTATTAGCTACCGCAGTACTGGTTTTTGGTTCACTTTGGCTGATTGGCAACGCTTCGCTACGTCAGACCAACGCAAAAGACCTAAATTAAGCGAGAATATTCGGTTCGATAAAGAACTCTTCTCTACCCAAGTTACGGCCTTTGCCGTCATATCTCACCTCCGTGAAATGCAGCTTTCCTTGCTGATCTTTTAGAATAATGCTGGTTGAGCGGGTACCGTATTCTTGATGCTTAATGTAAATCGACGATAGATGGCGTTCCCATTCTAGGCTGACACCTGTAGTTGGCAGTTCTGTATCAGGGGCTTGAGTATTGTCTGTCATAATGGATAGCAGGGCATCAACATCGGGCTTAAGGTTAGTAGAAAGATGTTGCTCTATTGCTTGTGTACCACGGGCCATTTTGGGCCAAATATCATCAAGTGCACCGTTGCTAATAGAGTGATATCCAGGGCTAAGTTGTATTAGTGTTTTGCTGCGGCTGTCAAAGCATTGTAGTAGATTTTCATCACCAAAAAGTAGATTAAAAGGATTATAGAAACGACTATAGTCTTGTAACCATTGATGGTTGATTCCATCGGCCGTTAAGGCTTTTAGCACTAACTCACCGCGGCTTTTCATATCATTTTGATTCAATTCAGGTGCGCGGATATTAGTAAGACCAGCCATTTTCCCTTGTTGACTAACTCCTAGCCAAGTGCCGCCAGCTTCTAGATCTTTACCTGCTAATAATGATGCTTGTTCTGGCCAAAAATGGGCGGCTTCTGTGGGTCTATGATGAAATTCGTCTCTATTTGCACAGATGATTAACGGATATTGTGGATGGGTTTGTAGCGCTACAAATAGTATGCACATATAGGCTGCTCGATTCTAAGTCATGGCTAAAGACTAATCCCCATGACTTAGAAAAGCTAGAACCTATAGTGAGACTTGGTACTAGTGATGATGCTTATGTTTGTGCTCATCATGGCTATGGCTATGCTCGTTGGCGTGCGAATGTCCGTGATCATGTGAATGGGCATGTGTTTTTGGCTTAAGCAACATTAATCGGCTTAAGAACTTACGAGGCCCTAATCTAAGCAAGCTAGTTGCAAATAAAATAGCCACTATGACTAAACAGATATTGTTTAGCATTGCAGGCAAATGCACCATGGCTTGCCATTTAGGATGTAATAACTCAATTGCACCTAGTAAGGCGATAAGCAGCGCAAAGAGGCTAGCTTTTTGTGTCCAATTCATCAGTTTCAACTGGGCTAAATTAAATATTGGTGCTGCGATTAATGGCAACATCACCGCTGTTGTTGTCCAGCCACTATAAGCTAATGATAGTGATAATACTGCCGCGCCTAAATTACAGAAGCGCATTGGTAAGAACACTAAAAGTAGTACGATTACTTGCACTAGCGGGCTTGATAACGGTACTGCTGGGTGACCAATTAAGTTAGCTAACACTAAGCTTAGTAAAATCCACGGGGCGCTTCTATCGACTAAATGCGCGAAGCCAAAACGCCATGCTGAATTGGGTAGATGGTCGTGAGGATCGGTAGGTTCAACATTGCAACGGGTTAGCTGCCAACCAATTGCCAATACCGAGACTGCCTGTAGTAAAGCAAACATAGGGCCTAGTAATAAACCAGTGATAATAATGGCTTCTGGGCCGAGCAGACGTTGTAACCAAAGACGACTAAGCTGCTTATTATGCGGCGTAAGGCCAAAGTGATAACGCAAGCTTGCTACGGCATAAGCAAGTAATAGTACTGGCGCTATGGTCAGCATCCAGTCGAGTAAATGTTCGGTAGAATGGCTATGGTGGTGATGCTCGTGGCCACCTGAATCCATCATCAATAATAAAACCAGCAATACAATACCGAGTAAGCTACCAATACCTGCTTGGTATTCAAACTTGCCTTGCTTATCTGTATCTGGCGAACCATGAGGCTGATGCAGCACTACATGCAAAATAGAGCCAGTTACAAATGCTTGTAAGTAAACAGTATTTTCAAGGCTTAAATGAGACAGTAGTTGCTCGCCAGCAAAGTAACCAAAGCCAGTTAGTAGCATCATTGCGGCCAGCACTGCCATCGCCCAGCGGCTGCCAAGTTGCGGTTTAAGCAGCCACCAAATAGCAACACCCACGGGTAGCCTGTGTAAAATAATACCTAGCGCTAGCAAAGGCGAGTTACCTTCTTGCTGCGCTAAGATCATTGCGCCACCATCAGTAATGGTATGCAGCAGCAAGCCACCAATACCTAAAAATAGGGTTAGGTTATGGGTCACTTCTGAATAACGATGGAACAGTTTCTCACTGAGGGTTGGCCCCCACATGCCTATTATCACAAAGACAATCGCAAGGAATCCGCCATGTTCTAGTAGTTCTGGCAGAATATGGATCAGCACTAAGCCGCCCAGAGATACGAAAATAAATCCGTCTAGGCCTTTTTGTAGTCCATTACCTTCCGAAAAGAATCGGTAAAACAGTGGACCGAGTAATAGTGCAATACAGCTAGCTATGAGATACAGCATTGAGTTCCAAATTAAACTGGCAGCGCGAAAAAAACGCCATAGTATACCAGTGTTGTAACGAATTAGCAGAGCGCAATGTTTAATTTACATTGATATTCAGTCACAGCTAATTAAAGTATATTGTGAATTTTTATGGTGTTAGTTGCTGGTTATTTGTTAGTTTGTCGGTAACGCAGTATAGAACATTACCTTTTACGACGATTAGAATCATTTATCTATGGATACTTTCTCAGCCGCAGTCATGTTATTTCTTATTATGGATCCGTTAGGTAACTTACCTATATTCGCGTCCATACTACGCCATATTGAACCGAAAAAACGTCGACGAGTGTTGATCAGGGAATTGCTGATAGCGCTGGTGATTATGATGTTATTTCTGTTTGCCGGTGAAGCCATTTTAAGCTTCCTTAACCTACGTACTGAGTCCGTTAGTATTGCGGGCGGTATTATTTTATTCCTTATAGCTATCCGTATGATCTTCCCGCAACCCGGTGGAGTAGTTGGTTTAGCTGCAGGTGAAGAGCCTTTTATTGTACCAATGGCGATTCCTTTGATGGCTGGCCCATCGGTGTTAGCTGCACTCATTTTATTGGCACACACCGACAGCACTCGAATGACTGACTGGACCATAGCTTTGTTATCCGCATGGGGAGCCAGTGCGGTGATTTTATTATTCTATAAGCTATTTACCAAAGTTTTAGGCGAGAAAGGCCTAACAGCGGTTGAGCGATTGATGGGGATGGTTTTAGTGATGATTTCGGTGCAAATGTTCCTTGATGGTGTGGCCAATTATATTAGCCATACCGGCCTTTAAACCGCGTAATTCGATTTAAGTTGGCTCGGTAACTACGCCAAGTCAGCTTTGGTTACTATGATTATTGGCGCAGTGGTTGCGCTGAATGAGCTTGCAGAACAAAATTTAGCCTGCAATACTCTGGATATAATATCCAAAAAAATAAAAACTCATGCTTAACTGCCTTTTACTGTGTATTGCTAGCCTTTCGAGTATCGACTCTCCTGACTATCACAATTTACTGCCTTATCAGGGCACGCCAGCATCAATGGAAGCTAGAGATGCTAAAGGTAATTTAGCAATAGGTTCTGTCTATACCGATATGGGGGCTTGGCATGGTTTTCACCTGCCCGATAATGCTGATTATTATGGCAGTTTTACTGGACCACTTTTCATTGCACAAGAATACAGCCTGCATCTAAGCGATAGCTTGCAGCGTTTGCAGTTAATTAATTTAGATAAAGACGAGTTTATTGCATTTGAAAGTGCTAGTAAGGTTGAGATCTACAGCCAGCCTGATGGTCTGGTTCAGTCATTTACTTGGTCAGATCTGCAGGTTAATTTAAGCCTAAGTTATAGTGATAACCGCACCGCAGTGATCCGTACCGAGTTAATAAATCTGTCTCATAAGCCACAAAATTGGCAACTTGTCTGGCATGGTACTCCCTTTGTTTCGCCCCCCTCGCTACCGAGTTATGACTTAGTAAAACAAGTACAAACCACTGCAAACTATATTCGCTGGCAACTTAACCCAGTAATGGATACTTGGCAGATCCAATTGGCGGATGCCGAGTATGAGTTATGGTTTGATCGTGATATTAACATTATGCCGAACGACAAATCAGGTTATGGTGCCATTGCAGAGCCTATAGTTATCGAAGCAGGAGAACGGCATAGTTTTTTATCGGCTCAGCGCTATTTTCATACTCAAGCAGAGCGTATCGCACATAAACAGCCTGATTGGCAGCTGATTGAAACTCAGCTTATTAATAATCGCAGTAAGTGGCAGGCAAGGCTTGATAATCTTATGCAAGGTGGCGATAAAAATGTACGCCAACTAGCTGTAAAAAGTATGATGACCCTGCTGCATAATTGGCGTAGTCCTGCTGGTGCTATTTTACATGATGCGGTCACACCATCAATTACCTACAAATGGTTTAATGGTGTTTGGGCTTGGGACACCTGGAAGCAGGCTGTGGCTTTAGCTCGTTTCGATACTGATTTAGCCAAATCCAATGTGCGCGCTATGTTTGATTACCAATTTACCGCGCAAGATCCAGTTAGGCCACAAGATGCAGGCAATTTACCCGATGCGATTTTTTATAATAAAGACGCAGAGCGTGGTGGCAAAGGCGGCAATTGGAATGAACGTAACGGCAAGCCTCCACTAGCCGCTTGGGCAGTATGGCAAATATATCTGCAAGATAAAGATTTAACCTTTTTAAAAGAGATGTACCCCAAATTAGTGGCTTATCATGAGTGGTGGTATCACAACAGAGACAACAATAATAACGGTCTTGCTGAGTACGGTGCTAATTTACATCCAATGCATTTGAATCAAGACGGCACAGTTAATATTGAAGCTGTTATTGAGGCTGCTGCATGGGAGTCTGGAATGGATAACGCGCCAAGGTTTGATGTTGATGGTGAGTTGTCGATATGGCAAAACAGCCGTGCGGATCAGCTGGTTGGTTACTCTGTGTCGCAGGAGTCTGTTGATCTGAATGCCTATCTGTATGCTGAAAAGCGCTTTTTACAGCAGATAGCAGAAGTATTGAATTATGCGGATGTGCAGAGGTGGGATGTTGAAGCGACTAGGTTAGCTAAGCAGATCCAGATGCAAATGTACGATCCTGAGTCAGGGTTTTTCTATGATATTCGTTATAGCGCAACTGGCAGCCAATTAATGATCGCGCAAGGAAAAGGTGTTGAAGGCTGGTTGCCCTTATGGGCCGGCGCTGCTAGTAATGCTCAAGCGAAGATTATTGTTGAACGCCATTTAGCTAAAAACCAGTTTGGTACTCTAATTCCGTTTCCGACCGTTAGCGCCGACAGCCCTAATTTCGCGGCTGCTCAATATTGGCGTGGCCCGGTTTGGTTAGATCAGGCGCTATTTGGGTTGCAAGGGATAGAGCGCTACGGTTATCGATCACAGGCGCGGTTACTGGCAAACCAACTGATTAGTCAGGGGGAAGGGATATTAGGGCAAAGTCCAATTCGAGAGAATTACCACCCACTTACTGGAGAGGGGTTGCATTGTACTAACTTTAGCTGGTCGGCTTCGGTGCTATTACTGATTTACCAGTCATGGTTAAACAATATAGATAATGCTGACTAAACGCCCATATTAGGGCGTTTTAAATAGGTAAAGTTATAGTTTTTCAATTGCCTGTTGCGCGGCAGGTAAGAAAACCTCACTCACAACCAATTGTTCGGTTTCATATTGAAAGTAGCGGCGACGCCCCCAAAGCGGGCCGCTAACATCTTGCTGCAGTGACTCGGCTAATTTGGCTATCTTACAACACGCTTCAAAGTGGGCGACTTCGATTTTTCCCGGTGTAAATTCGTCGGCAGAATAGAGAAGTTCACCTAGTGGTCTAACGCCTAGGCCTAAAAATTCTTGCTGTTTTTTCTCGAGTAGTTCACCGGGAATTAAAGTACGGGCAAAGACCCAAGGTGTTCCATCTAAAATCAGCAATACTTCTCTCACCCACATACTTTTGTTGCCAAAAGATTCTTCTAATGGAGCCAAAGTGTCTTCGCCAAGAATTTTGACTTCAAAGTGCTGGCACTGTTTTTTGAGTTTTTGGGTTAAGCTACACGTGCTTAATAGCCACTCTTGAAAGGGCTGCTTGGGTAAGTTGGTGATTTTTTCTGGTGAAAACCATTGGATTGATTCACCATAAGGAAAGCTTAACCTAGTCACAGTCATCTAATTCTCGGTACAATACAGCAAACCGAAGCAGTCTAGCATGCCCGTAGCGTTGCAGGTAGACATTGTCAGTTTTGGCCGTTGATGATGGCGTTAAAGTACATGGACAGAAGTTATCTCATCGAATCTAGACTAGGGAGTCAGTGTAAAATGAAAATAATCATCGCTGTATTACTTTTACTGCTATCTAGCAGTATCAATGTATTTGCTGCAGACGACAAAGCACTAGAAGAATACGCTTACTATGGCTTTGAGCCTGAGATCGTGACTAACTATATTGCCAATAGAAAGAAGCTTGGCTATGTCAGGATCAGCGTTGAACTTATGGTTAAAAAGCCTGAGCAACTCGTGAGCCTTGAGCGACACGATCCACTTTTACGAGCTGCTATTGTTGAAATATTGGGTAACCAAACCGAAGACAAGGTCAAATCATTAACGGGTAAAGAAGAGATCCGTCGTGAATGCTATGAAATGATAAACCGTCTTTTAGAGCAAGAAGTGGGTGAGCCTTTAGTGGTTAATTTGCTGTTTACTAAGTATCTATACGATTAATTTTGATGCAAATACGATTGTGTTTGTGTTCTTTTAGGTGTCAGTGCGTTAAATCATGAACCAAAAAAACAAATCTGCTAATGCAGTTAACAAGCCGACTAAGGCTTCGACACCTAAACGTGAGCCTGCCGATAAAAAACGTGCAAAGGTTGGGAGCTTTACAGCTAAAACTCAAGCTAAAGCTAAAGCGGGTAAGCAAGTGCCAGCTCATACTAAGTTAAAATCTTCACAGCCAACGAAAACGTTACATCCAAGAAATTTACATAATAATGGTTATGACTTTGTGGCACTTATCGCTGCATTTCCAAAGTTAACACCGTTCGTTAAACCTAATCCTTATGGCAACTTATCAATTGATTTCGCCGATCCTCAAGCGGTTAAAATGCTTAATGCAGGCCTATTAAAACTGCATTACGGTGTAGAACATTGGGATATACCTGCAGGTTTCTTGTGTCCACCTATCCCCGGACGAGCTGATTACATTCATTACATTGCTGATCTATTAGCAGTCGATAGCGGTAATAAAACACGGTTAGCGACAGGGGCAAGGATTCGCGCTTTAGATATAGGCACGGGGGCGAATGTTATCTATCCGCTTTTAGGTATTCAATCTTATGGGTGGGATTTTGTCGGTAGTGATGTTGACCCGCTATCAATTGATAATGCGCAGCAGATTTTTAATGCTAACGATAAGATTAGTAATAAGTTTAGTGCCAGACTACAAACTAATGTACAGCAGGTTTTTAGTGGCATTATTCAAGCGAATGAACGTTTTGATGTGACTTTATGCAACCCACCATTTCACGCTTCATTAGCCGAGGCTAGTGAAGGTACCACTCGTAAGCTTAAAAACCTTGCCGCAAATAAGGCGGCTAAAGGTACCGCAAAGCCAGTTGCTAAATTGAGCTTAAACAAATCAGATTCAGTACTTAATTTTGGCGGCCAAAAAGCGGAGTTATGGTGTGAGGGAGGCGAGCAAGCATTTTTAAAGTTGATGATTAACGAGAGTCGTCAATTTGCGGCGCAGTGCTTGTGGTTTACCACCTTAGTGTCTAAAAAGGATAACCTTAAACCCGCCAAGAGATTACTGCAACAAGTCCAAGCGACAGAAGTGAAGGAAATTGAGATGCATCAAGGCAACAAGATTACTCGGGTGTTGGCTTGGACGTTTTTAAAACCTGAGCAGCGGATCCAATGGCAAAAATTTCGCGACGCATAGGGCTAGCGCTGACAGCTTTTGAAACAAATAGATTAGCTTAAAACCAAATAAGCGTTTGAGCTATTTTAAAAAATCCAAAACTTATCCTAGACTAAGATCAGCACTTCTCATTGGGGATAGTTGGATTCTATTGTGAATTTCAGACTAGAGAACTTACTTGTAGAGCTAGAACTGTACCTACAAAAACCGGAGGTACGTAGCTCCTGCTCCGAATTAACTCGACTTGTGAGCGAAGACTTTATTGAGTTTTCGGCTACTGGCTGTAGTTTCGGAAAGCAAGAGATTCTAGCGAGGCTGCCAGATGAACGGGCACCACTTATCGAGTCGAGTCAGTTTGCAGTGAGAGAGTTAGCTGAGGATATTTGCCAAGTCACCTATCGTGCTAAATTAAAAAAAGCCGATGACAATGTCATCAGCTTTTCTATTCGTAGCTCTATTTGGCGTAAGCAGCAAGATTTATGGCAATTAGTGTTTCACCAAGGGACTCAATGTAAGCCCTTTTAATCTCGACAGGCTAAAAGCAGAGCTTATTGACCATTCCAGAGTAATTTACCGCAATCGGTTAAGTCATACCCACCTAAAGTTGCTGCAAGTTGCTGAGTTTGTGGCTCTGCCAGTAAATTAAATAGTCGCTGTAGCTGACGTCTAAAGTAAATGCCTTGTGGCATCACAAAATCAAATGACTCAGTGACTAACGGTACAAAGCTAAGGCCACTTTCTAGTGCGACCGACTGACAACCAAAACCAATATCAGCATTGTTACGGGCAATGTACCCCGCCAGTTCACGTTCACTTTGAGCCACAATGCTCGAGTTCAACTCTTCAAAAGAAGCGCCTTGCTTCATTAACCATTGCTCTAAATGTTGTTGGCTACCCGCACCAGCTTGGCGTGCTACCCAGCGCCATGACTGTTGCGACACTTTGTCCAACTCTTGGCAGCGATGGTGCATATCAGGCCGCATCATCAAGCCTTGTTTACGGGTATAGCCGTGAACCATGACCCACTGTTGGTGGTTAGCGTAGCCCTGTAATAGTGCAGGGTGACGCACGCTGCGCTCTTCCACGCTGCCCCAATGTAAAGTACACACATCAGCATAACCGCGAGACAATAGATCTAGACCTAAGCGTGAGCCAGTTGAGCTGTAACTAATGAGCTCACTTTTGCCGACTTGCGACATCATTCTTGCCACTAGCATAGATAACAAAGGATCGTCACTACCCGTGATGTGCATACGGTCTGACAGCATACCGCTGTGGCATGAGTCCATCACCCATCTATCAATCAAGATCTTTGGGAACAACCATTTACCGGTAATTTTAGTGGCGGGTAAAATGCGATCATTGGCCATTGAGTAGACTTTCTTCTCATTGAGATCTAGGTACTCAGATACCTGCTTGGCACTCATATAGATCAGTTCAGTCGGCTCAGTCATTGTTAATCCTTGTCACGCAATTTATGGTTGTCTTGAGGTTGTATGGTTTAAGAAAGAGCATCAAATTCAATATTCTCTGCACCGTTATAAATTAAGAAGTGGCGACCTTTGGCACGAGCGATCATAGTGATGCCAAGTTTCTGCGCCAGCTCTAAGCCCATTTGGGTTGCACCACTGCGCGATAGCACAACTGGAATGCCCATCTTGGCAACTTTAATCACCATCTCAGAGGTTAAGCGACCAGTGGTATAAAACAGTTTGTCGTTACCGCTATCTTGGTTGAGCCACATTTCGCCAGCTAACGTGTCAACTGCATTGTGACGGCCGACATCTTCAACAAAACCAACAATTTGATCTTGGTGGCATAAGCCGCAACCGTGAACAGCACCAGCATTTTTATAGGTTTCATTGTAAGCGCTGATATTTTTTAACAGGCTATAAATCATGCTTTGTTTAAGCTGTGGTGTCGGCAATTCAATATCATCTAGACCTGTCATAAAGTCACCATAAACAGTGCCTTGACCGCAGCCCGTAGTTACGGTTTTTTCTGATAGCTTTTCATCTAGGTTTTCAATTTTTTCAGCAGTAATAATAGCAGCAGAGTTTACATCCCAATCAACAATGACAGACTCTAACTTATTGATGTCAGATATAAACCCTTGATTTTTAAGGTATCCAAGAGACAAGGCTTCGGCGCGCGCGCCTAATGTCATTAAGGTGACAATTGGCTGCCAGTTTAGATAAACAGTAAGGGGGCGTTCACAAGCAATGAATTTATCCACGGTTTCGCCATTCTCATTGACTGCGGTTACCGCAATAGTCAGAGGGACGTTAGTATCGGTTTTAATTAACTTTGGATTGCTTTTATGTGCTGTCATATGACCCATCATCTGATAAAGAAAATAATTGCGCCTAGTACTAAGCAATATCTATACCTAAATGTATAGGGAGTTAAAGTTAGTGGTTGATCACATTTTTACTGCTAGGGTCGCCCTTTTATGTCCTACCTATAATTGCTATTTAGACAAAATGTCCTAGTCTTTGGATGGAATAGTTGATCTAGTTCAAACTATTTAATTGATATTGTATGGCACATATATTGCTTTAACTTAAGGGAGAATTTATTTAGTGGGACTGCTATGTCGGCAGCCACCTCAGGCAAGACGGAGACTGAATGCAACATACCGAAAGCCAATGGCCAATGTACGTTTCTCTTAAAAAGACAGAGAAGCAAGTCGGAAGATGGACCTCAGTACAGTGGGAAGTCGATCAGATGCTTCCTGCTACCCACGCTGCACCTGAGGGTGCCAACTTAGTCCTACTTGAGCTACATAAAGATGAGCGCGGTAGTTACCGTATCAATATTGATATGGATAACGCTATGCTTTACATCGTTTGTGATGAAAACGAAGAAGGCGAGTGGAAGCCTGTAGCAATTTCAGCCGATCAGAATGTTGCGGCCGGTTGTTTAGAAGCAGACACACCAGTGTTAAACATTCCTATGCCGAAGGCTATTGCTTGCTGGATTGAAGCCTTTATTACTCGTCATGGCGAGGTTGAAATTTGCGCACACCGTCGCAAACATGTTAACCGCCGTAAGAACGAAGGCCCAAGCACAAATCATACGGAAGATAGACTATGAGCGGCTTTTTATCTCGCTGGAACCTGCGTAAGCAACAGGTAGAAGCTGAGGGAGAAGCAGAAGTTGCTGCGGCAGAGGAGGCTGCGCAGAAGTTGGCTGAAGAGCAGGCGTTAGCAGCACAAGAGCAAGCTGAATCAGAGCAAGTTGCAGAAAACGCTCTGCAACAATCGACTGATGAAACACGAGTAGAAGCAGATCCTGACAAAATTCTAACTGCTGAGGACCTACCCGATCCTGAGAAAATCGAAGTCGGTGGCAGCTTTGCTAGCTTTATGGGCGCCAATGTTGATCCAGCGACTAAGTCTGCAGCACTAAAAGCCCTTTGGAAGCAGCCCCACTATAATGAGATTGATGGACTGCTTGAGTACGCTCTTGATTACAGTAATCAGCCTCTTCTAACACCAGATGTATCGGCAGAAATCGCTAAAAAAGTCTTCCGTCATATGGTTAAAGACAAAGATGAAGAAAAGTTAGAACAAGACGAATTAGACGTATCAGATGAGATGATTGCGGCTGAAAATTCTGTTGAAAATAAATCTTTAAGTGATACTGACGCAGTATCGGACATTTTGGACGGTCAGCAAGATAGCTTGTCCCAAAATGAACCAAAAAGCAGCGATGTGCCAACTGGAAAAGTTGTTTAACGTCACTATAGAGTGTTTTTAATTCCACAAATTTGGTATGTGATTTGCTATATTAGTGAGTAATAAAAAGCTGATGCCAATAATAGGCATGATGAGAACAGCGGTACTCGTATACGGAAGCAGCCAAAGAACTGTTCAGGAACGCAATGTGAGCAATAGTGAAACGCAAGTCGGACTCAAAGAGGTTCGTCAAAAGGTCCTTGCAGGGACTCAGGTGATTCAAAATCTGATCCCACCGACCGTTAGCTACACCACCGAAGGCAACGTCTTGGTGATCGGCCCGGAAGATTTGGCGCGCCTAGCGGCAGACAAATTGTCCAGCATGGGGCAGTGCGCGATTTTAGCCAACGAGCCAATTACTAGCCAAGATGAAGATCACCTTGAAAAAGTAATGAATGCTGCTGAAAACGTAGAAAGTTACTATAACAAGCTAATCGAAATTAAAGGTTTCTTAGGCCAGTTCCAAGTTAAGGTTGAGCACGATAACGGCAGTGCAGAACTAAGCACTGTGGCTATTCGTAAAGCCCACTTCGACTTGATCCTTGATTTGAGCATGAGCCCATGCATCAACCTAGAAATGCTGCCGCCAGGCTATTTCTATGTCGGTCAGGATGAAGCTAAGCTGGCTGATGCACTTGAACAGTTACCAGATCTTATCGGTTCATTTGATAAGCCACGTTACGTGAAAATTAACAGCGATATTTGTGCTCATAACCGTAATGGTAATGAAGGCTGTACGCGTTGTTTAAACTTCTGCCCAGCGGATGCTATTTCTAGCGTTGCCAAGAAGATTGAAATAGACCCATACCTTTGTCATGGCGCTGGTAGTTGTACTAATGCTTGTCCAACAGGCGCGATTAGTTATGACTTGCCAACACCGCAAGCTATGCATACTTACTTGCAAAAGCTAGTGACTAAGTTCCGCGCAGAAGCGCAGGTTGCACCGGTTATTCTTTTCCATGATATGGGTAAAGGCGCACAGTTAGTGACTGACGCACTTGCTGGTGAAATCATTCCAATTGAAATGGAAGAGATCACGGTTGCGAGCATGGATCATTGGTTGTCTGCTCTAGCATGGGGCGCACGCCAAATTTTGGTTCTGCAAACAGATGTGACTGCACCAACATTGACGCAGATGCTTAATGGTGAGCTTTCATTAGCGAACGATATTCTTGATGAAATGGGTCAGCCACAACGCATTAGCTTAATCAATGAAGCGCATTTGACTGAAGCGGGTGCGAGTGAGTTGTCTGAGCTGCTTAATACCAGTGCAAGCTGGCCAGTGATAGTGCCTGCTGAATTTGCTGCAACCACTAAGCGTGAAACTATTTACAACGCCATCGATCATCTAAATGAACAAGCTGCATCGGTTGATACCTGCTTATCTCAAAGCAATATTCCATACGGCCAAGTTAGCGTAAACACTGAGAACTGTACCTTGTGTATGTCTTGTGTGGCGACTTGTCCTACTTGGGCATTGACCGATGGTGGCGATCGCCCGGCATTACACTTTGTAGAGCAAGACTGTGTACAGTGTGGTTTATGTGAAGCAGCTTGTCCTGAGAAAGTTATCAGCTTAACGCCTCAGGTTAATCTCGATAAAGCTGCGCGTCAGGAGCGTCAAACCCTGCATGAGGAAGCCCCGTTCGAATGTATTACTTGCGGCACACCGTTCGCAACGCAATCCATGGTGAAACGGATGTTAGATGTGGTTGGAACCCACAGTGCCTTCAGTGCCAACACAGACCGTTTAAAGATGTGTGGTGACTGTCGAGTTAAAGACATGTTTGAAGACATTCTTCAAGATCCTGAAAAGCAACTGCGATAAGAGTTTAACCATGACCGAATTAGTAAGAGAAGTTTCAGAAAACGATGAGCTAAGAGCCGATATTTATCAGTTGCTTGCAGCGTTATTACGTCGCCAACCAAGCCCTGAGTTGCTTGCGTTCTTATCGGGCTTAGAAATTGACGCTGACGACGACAGCGACATGACTAAAGCTTGGGTTGGACTTAAATTGGCCGCACAGCAATTCAGTGATGAACAACTTGAAGATGAGTACTTTAACGTGTTCCTTGGTGTAGGTTGTGGCGAAATCCTGCCTTACGGTAGCTGGTTTATGACTGGCTCATTGATGGATAAGCCATTGGCTTTATTGCGTAATGACCTAATGCAATTAGGTTTTGAGCGTGAAGAAGAAGTTAAAGAACCAGAAGACCATGTTGCTGCACTTTGCGAAGTGATGGGCACCTTGATTTTAGAAGCTCCTGGCTACCGTCAGCTTGCTTTCTACCAGCGCCACATGGGTAGCTGGATTGAGCGCTTCTGCGATAGCTTAGCAAAGGCACCAAGTGCTGCTTTCTATGCAACAGTGGCTCAGCTTGCTAAAGCATTCTTCGTGATTGAAGCGAAAGAGTTTGAACAGTTAAGTCTAAACATTCCGGTTAACTGCCCAGGTAGCGAAGCGGAAAGTATAGAAAAGATTGAGCCATCGACCAATGAGTTAGCGTCTTAAGCGCAGGTAGAGGTTTAGATTTATGTCAGTTCAGAGTTTGTTAATCGATAGATCTGAGCTGACATAGACAAAAAATGGGAGTCTTATTTGATAAGAGCCCAACAAGAACTGGATAGAGAGTTTAGTGATAAGCATTTTATCTTAATTTTAGGAAATCTAAGGAGACACTATGAAGAAGCAAGCTTCCGACATGGGCCGTCGTCAATTGCTTAAAGCATTGGCAATCGGCGGTGCGGCTGGCGCAGTTGCAACTGCAAGTGGACAAGCTCTTGCCGCAGAACCTGAAGCAACGCCAGTTGCTAAAAAAGGCAGCGGCTACCAAGAGTCTGACCATGTTCGTAGTTATTACGACACACTGCGCAGTAAATAATTAAAGGAGAGTGTGATGCGATTAACCCGCAAAACAGACCAAGCTGCAGCAAGCAACAAAGCAGTTTTAGGTTTAAACCGTCGCCAATTCCTCAAGTCCGCGAGCCTCGCGACAGGCGGTATTGCAGCGGCATCAATGCTAGGCGCAGGAATGATGCGCAAAGCTGAAGCAAAAGATATTCCCCACGACACCCCCACCGAAACTAAACGTACTATCTGTTCTCACTGCTCTGTTGGCTGTGGCGTTTATGCCGAAGTTCAAAACGGCGTATGGACAGGTCAGGAACCTGCATTCGATCACCCGTTTAACGCTGGTGGACACTGTGCAAAAGGTGCTGCGCTGCGTGAACACGGTCACGGTGAGAAGCGTCTTAAGTATCCAATGAAGTTAGAAGGCGGCAAGTGGAAGCGTCTTTCATGGGAGCAAGCGATTGAAGAAGTTGGTCAGCAAGCACTAGATATTCGTAAAGAATCGGGTCCTGACTCAGTATTCTTCATGGGTAGTGCCAAGTTCTCTAACGAACAAGCTTATATGTACCGCAAGTTTGCGGCAATGTGGGGCACCAACAATGTCGACCACTCTGCACGTATTTGTCACTCTACCACTGTAGCCGGTGTTGCAAACACTTGGGGCTATGGTGCGCAAACTAACTCGTTTAACGATATTCGTAACGCTAAAGCGATGATGTTTATTGGTTCTAACCCTTGTGAAGCTCACCCTGTTGCGATGCAACATATCTTGGAAGGTAAAGAGCGCGGCGCGAAAATTATCGTTGTCGACCCTCGTTTCACCCGAACTGCAGCTAAGTCTGACGAGTTCGTGCATATTCGTCCAGGTACGGATATTCCTTTCATTTATGGTTTGTTATGGCACATCTTCGAAAACGGTTGGGAAGATCAAACCTTTATCGACCAGCGTGTTTACGGTATGGAACGTATCCGCGAAGAGGTGAAGAAATATCCTCCAGCTGAAGTGGCTAACATTGTTGGTGCGACTGAAGAGCAGATGTACCGCGTTGCTAAGTTACTGGCTGAAACTAAGCCGGGGACTGTTGTTTGGTGTATGGGTGGTACTCAGCATCACGTGGGTAATGCTAATACTCGTGCTTACTGCATCCTACAGCTTGCCCTTGGTAACATGGGTGTGTCTGGTGGTGGTACTAACATCTTCCGTGGTCACGATAACGTACAGGGTGCAACGGACTTCGGTTTATTGTTCGATACGCTACCGGGCTACTACGGTCTTAAGACCGGTTCTTGGAAGCACTGGTGTAATGTGTGGGACTTAGATTATGAGTGGGTTAAGAGCCGCTTTGATCAACAGCCACACCTTGGCCAAGATCCTATGACATCAACCGGTATTCCGTGTTCTCGTTGGCACGATGGTGTACTTGAAGACAAGTCTAAGATTGCTCAGAAAGACAATATTCACATGGCATTCTTCTGGGGTCAGTCAGTTAACACTGAAACCCGTGGCCGTGAAGTGCGTGAAGCATTAAACAAAATGAAGACAGTTGTAGTTGTGGATCCATTCCCAACAATGGCTGGTGTTATGCACGAGCGTACCGATGGCGTTTACTTACTACCTGCTGCAACACAGTTTGAAACTTATGGTTCAGTATCGGCTTCAAACCGTTCACTGCAGTGGCGTTCTCAAGTCATTGAACCACTATTCGAGTCTAAGCCTGACCATGTGATCATGTACAAGCTAGCCAAGAAGTGGGGCATCGAGAAAGAATTCTGTAAGCATATCAAGGTTAATGGCGATGAGCCGTTGATTGAAGATATGACTCGTGAATTTAACAAAGGTATGTGGACCATTGGTTACACAGGTCAGAGTCCAGAACGTCTGAAGATGCACCAAGAAAACTGGGGCACGTTCGATATTAAATCGCTTGAGGCACCAGGTGGCCCAGCTAAAGGTGAGACTTATGGTCTACCTTGGCCATGTTGGGGTACGCCAGAGATGAAGCACCCAGGTTCACAGATCTTGTATCGCACTGGTCGTGAAGTCATAAACGGTGGTGGTAACTTCCGTGCCCGTTATGGTGTTGAACATAATGGCGTAAACATTTTGGCTGAAGGTTCTTATTCTAAGGGCAGTGAAATCAAAGATGGCTATCCAGAGTTTACCGACAAGATGCTTAAGCAGCTTGGTTGGTGGGACGACCTTACTGCAGAAGAGAAAGTCCATGCAGAAGGTAAGAACTGGAAGACCGATATTTCTGGTGGTATTCAGCGTGTAGCGATTAAGCACGGTTGTATTCCTTACGGTAACGCGAAAGCGCGTTGTATTGTTTGGAACTTCCCTGATGATATTCCACTACACCGTGAGCCGCTATATACGCCTCGTCGTGACTTGGTTGCTAAGTACCCAACTTACGAAGACCGTATGGTTGCAAGACTTCCTACCCTGTATAAAACAATTCAGGAGCAGGATTTCACTAAAGGCTTCCCATTAGTAATTACTACTGGCCGTTTGGTTGAGTACGAAGGTGGTGGTGAAGAAACACGTTCTAACCCATGGCTTGCTGAGCTTCAGCAGGAGATGTTTATCGAGATCAACCCAGCAGATGCTGCTGATCGCGGTATTCGTGATGGTGATGATGTGTTCGTTCATAGTCCAGAAGGTGCCAAGATCACTGTTAAGGCTATGGTCATTCCACGAGTTGTGCCAGGTGAATGTTTCATGCCATATCACTTCGCGGGTGTATTCGAAGGCAAGAGCCTAGAGAAGAACTATCCAGAAGGAACGGTTCCTTACGTGATTGGCGAAGCCGCCAACACCGTAATGACCTATGGTTATGATGTTGTGACTCAGATGCAAGAGACGAAAGCGAGCTTGTGTCAGGTCAGCAAAGCCTAATTAACTTGATGAGGAGATAAGCCATTATGGCAGTCATGAAATTCTTATGTGACACCAAGCGCTGCATCGAGTGTAACGGTTGCGTCACAGCATGTAAAAACGAAAACGCCTCAGCCATTGGCTGGGGGATCCAACGTCGTCGCGTAGTTACTCTACATGACGGTGAGCCAGGTGAAGCATCAATCTCAGTCGCGTGTATGCACTGTACGGATGCACCTTGTATGGCAGTTTGTCCGGCAGATTGTTTCTACCGTACTGAAGATGGCATCGTATTACACAATAAAGAAACCTGTATTGGTTGTGGTTATTGTTTCTATGCTTGTCCTTTCGGCGCGCCACAGTTTCCACAAAAGGATGCGTTCGGTAGCCGCGGTAAGATGGATAAATGTACTTTCTGTGCCGGTGGTCCTGAGCCAGACTTCTCTGAAGCTGAGCGTAAGCTTTACGGTGCAAACCGTATTGCTGAAGGCAAACTACCAATGTGTGCAGAGCTTTGTGCAACTAAAGCACTGTTGGCGGGTGATGCAGGTGTCGTATCTGATATCTTCCGTGAACGTTCTGCTGCACGACGCGCACCAGGTACTATTTGGGGTTACACCCCAACTACTGGTTAGCAGGGCTGAGTGGGCTAAAAGCGTTGGTTTTTAGCCCAATAAAGGAGTGAGTATGTTTATGAAATCACTGCGCAGCCTTTTTGCTTTGCTAGTTATCCCTTTGGTTTTTTCAATGGGGTTGGGGCTTAGCACCTCCGCAATGGCTGCAGATGAACAATCGAGTCAACAGCAGGCGGCTAAAACCAGTGACGCTGATCTTTGGCGTGCAGTAAAAGCAGGTGAGTCAGGTTACACCGTGGCAGAAGGTGTTGAGCCAGGTGTATTAATTAACGTAGTGGGTAACGAAGGTAAAAACGTTCGCAATCAGTATTTAACTCCTGTTATGGGGATTACGGTTGTTGGCGTATTTGCAGCGTTCCTATTCTTCTACCTAGTAAATGGTCCTTCAAAGTTAAGTAAGGGCTTTTCAGGCAAGATGGTACTACGTTGGTCTAAAGCTGACTTGTGGATCCACTGGATAATGGCGGCTTCTTGTTTAGCGCTAATATTCACGGGACTTAACATCATGTTAGGTCGGTATGTATTGCAACCATACATAGGTGAAGGCCTTTGGGCTGCACTGATTTACGGTAGCAAAACTGTGCACGATTGGGTCAGTCCTATTTTTATCGTGTCATGGATATTGTGTATCGTTAAGTGGATGCCAATGCAGACCTTTAAGATGTATGACTTAAAATGGTTCTTAGTAGTTGGTGGTTACGTCAACTTTGGTCCATTTAAAGGCAAGCACCCTGATAGTGGTTTTGCTAACGCCGGTGAGAAATTGTGGTTCTGGAGCCTTGCATTGTTTGGCTTATTTATCGCAGCTTCGGGGTTAATGTTGGTGTTACCTGGGCTTGATTTGCCGCGTGAAGCGTCAATGGCAGCACTGTTAATTCACTCGATTAGTGCCATTATTATTATCGCATTTACTATCGTTCATATTTGGATGGCGACAGTACTCAGCGAAGGTGGTATGGAGTGTATGGTATCAGGCTACTGTGATGAAAACTGGGCTGTTCAACATCACAACGTTTGGTACGATGAAATTAAAGAAAATAACAGCATAGTTTATAGAGACTAGCGTTAGTTTTGCTTTCATCTAAAAATGCCTCGACTTTGTCGGGGCATTTTTGTTTTCTTCTCATTCAGATTGTCCTTCAGCTCTATTCAGAGGCAGCTCAATAACCAAGTAATTGGTATTAGTTAGATTACCCGCACTAAGCCAGTCAATTACGTAGAGCCGACGTTATCCTATTTATATAAAAACAGGGTTATCAGTAGTTTATATTAGACCTATCTCCATTAGGATCTCTTAGGTCGTATTAATCACTTTTCAAATTGTTGCTTATTGGTGATAAATAAGTGTTAGCTGGATCTGAAGGGGTGAACTGTCATGGCGAGTTTAAATAGGGTTTTGTATAAAAAATATCCCCGCCTAATTTCAAATGTTAATAATTAGCATTTATATAAGCAAATCCTGTGATGTTCTGTATTTGTTAAATTCAAAATGAGGCTCAACCGTCTAATCACTTGTGCTATTTTGATTTACTACACAGTTTTTTCGCTTTTAAATATGCGCCAGTTAACACTTTTGCCTTACCCCTCCTAATAGTCGAAATCTAACCTATCTCAGATCAATTTTTCTTAAGCTAATTTTCTTTATATTAGCCCTGCAATTTTGTTGGATACCTCTAATAAGTAAACAAATTTTACAATGCGGAACATTGGTTTAACAACCGCATGGTTGTCGCTGTAAACGGTAGCATTATTAGACTTATCTTAATTTTTATAATGAGAGTATTCCTTATCTTCCAGGAGTAAAAATGAACAAGCAACAGCCTGATCTGAACCGCAGATCTTTGCTGAAAGCACTGACCATTGGTGGCACCGCAAGTGTCGCTATCGCCGCGACAGGCGTCAGTGTTGCCCAAGCAAGTGAAACTAAAGTCAGTGCAAAGAATGACAATGGCTATCATGAAACTGCGCATATCCGTAGTTATTACAACAGCTTACGCGGATAGTTTAGGAGAATTTAAGCGATGAAGTTAACTCGCAAATCCAATGCGGCACCAACCACAGAGAAAAAAACTCTAGGTCTTAGTCGTCGTCAATTTATGAAGCATGCAGGTATTACATCTGGTGGTATCGCAGCAGCTTCTTTGTTGGGCACCGGCATGATGCGTCGTGCAGAAGCCAAAGACGTGCCATATGATGCACCAACTGAAATTAAGCGTACTGTATGTAGTGCGTGTGCGGTAGGTTGTGGTTTATACGCAGAAGTACAAAACGGTGTGTGGACAGGTCAAGAGCCAGCTTTCGATCACCCATTCAACGCCGGCGGTCACTGTGCTAAAGGTGCTGCACTGCGTGAACATGGTCACGGTGAAAAGCGTCTTAAGTACCCAATGAAGCTTGTTGATGGCAAGTGGAAGAAACTATCTTGGGAGCAAGCTTACAACGAAGTTGGCGACCAAATGCAGACCATTCGTAAAGAATCTGGTCCTGACTCTGTTTACTTTATGGGTAGTGCTAAGTTCTCGAACGAAGGCTGCTACATGTACCGTAAATTTGCGGCAATGTGGGGCACGAATAACGTCGACCACTCTGCACGTATTTGTCACTCTACCACTGTAGCCGGTGTTGCCAACACTTGGGGTTACGGTGCGCAAACTAACTCTTTCAACGACATCCAGAATGCAAACGCAATTTTCTTCATCGGCTCAAACCCGGCTGAAGCGCATCCTGTTGCTATGCAGCATATCTTGATCGCGAAAGAGAAGAATAACGCTAAGATTATCGTGGTTGACCCACGTTTCTCTCGTACAGCTGCTCACGCCGATCTGCACTGTGGTTTACGTCCAGGTACAGATATTCCATTTATCTACGGTATGCTTTGGCACATCTTCGAAAACGGTTGGGAAGATAAGACATTTATCGAGCAACGTGTCTTCGAAATGGACACAATTCGTGAAGAAGTGAAGAAGTTCCCACCTAAAGAAGTTGAGAACATCACAGGCTGCACAGAAGAAGAAGTTTACCAAGCGGCTAAAATGATGGCTGATAACCGTCCTGGTACGGTTGTTTGGTGTATGGGTGGTACTCAGCATCACGTCGGTAATGCTAACACTCGTGCTTACTGTATCCTGCAGCTAGCGCTAGGTAACATGGGCGTGTCTGGTGGTGGTACTAACATCTTCCGTGGTCACGATAACGTGCAGGGTGCAACTGACTTAGGTCTATTGTTCGATACGCTACCAGGTTACTACGGTCTTAAGACGGGTTCTTGGAAGCACTGGTGTAACGTTTGGGACCTAGATTACGGTTGGGTTAAGGATCGTTTCGACCAAAACTCATACCTAGGTCGCATCCCAATGAACACCCCAGGTATCCCTTGTTCTCGTTGGCATGATGGTGTGTTAGAAACACCTGAAAAGCTAGCGCAGAAAGACCGCGTGCGTATGGCGTTCTTCTGGGGTCAATCGGTTAACACTGAAACCCGTCAGCGTGATGTGCGTGATGCACTTGACCAAATGGACACCGTAGTGGTTGTGGATCCATTCCCAACTATGGCGGGTGTTATGCACCGTCGTAAGAATGGTGTTTATCTGCTACCAGCTGCAACTCAGTTCGAAACCCAAGGTTCTGTGTCTAACTCTGGCCGTTCACAACAGTGGCGTGAGCAGGTTATTGAGCCTTTATTCGAATCTAAAACTGACCTTGAGATCATGTACCGTCTATCGCAAAAGCTTGGTTTTGCAGATGAATACACTAAGCGTATTGCTAAAGATGCAAATGACGTATTAGTTATTGAGGACATTACCCGCGAAATCAACCGCGGTATGTGGACTATTGGTATGTCAGGTCAAAGCCCTGAGCGTTTGAAACTACATACCCAAAACTGGGGTACATTCAGCAACAAGACGCTTGAAGCTGCTGGCGGCCCTGCTAAGGGTGACACCTACGGTCTACCTTGGCCATGTTGGGGTACACCAGAGCAGAAGCACCCTGGTACCCAGATCCTTTATAACACAAACAAACACGTACTTGAGGGTGGCGGTAACTTCCGTGCTCGTTACGGTGTTGAGTATAAAGGTAAGAACCTACTTGCTGAAGGTAGCTACTCTAAAGGCGCTGAAATCCAAGACGGTTACCCAGAGTTCACAGCTGACATGCTTAAGCAACTTGGCTGGTGGGACGACCTAACTGCGGCTGAAAAAGCTGAAGCTGAAGGTAAGAACTGGAAGACCGATATCTCTGGTGGTATCCAACGTGTGGCAATGAAGCACGGTTGTATTCCATTCGGTAACGCTAAAGCACGCTGTATTGTTTGGACATTCCCAGACGAAGTACCTGTTCACCGTGAGCCGCTATATACGCCACGTCGTGATCTTGTGTCTAAGTACCCAACATATGCTGACATGCAAGTACACCGTCTACCAACACTGTACAAGACTATTCAAGATATAGACTCAGCAGCTAAGTATCCGCTAGGTCTGACTTCTGGTCGTTTAGTTGAGTACGAAGGTGGTGGTGAAGAATCGCGTTCAAACCCATGGTTGGCAGAACTTCAACAAGAGATGTTTGTTGAGATTAACCCAGCTGATGCGGCAGATCGCAGCATTCGTGACGGCGACACAGTATGGCTAGAAGGTGCTGAAGGTGGTCGTATTAAGATTAAGGCAATGGTCACTCCACGCGTTAAGCCTGGTGTTACTTGGATGCCTTACCACTTCGCGGGTGAGATGCACGGCGAAAGCTTAGCGCCTAACTACCCAGAAGGTACGGTTCCTTACGTTATTGGTGAATCAGCTAACACTGCATTGACTTATGGTTATGACCCTGTGACGCAGATGCAGGAAACCAAAGCATCGCTTTGTCAGATCACTAAAGCCTAAGTGCAGAATTAGCTAGGAGAATTGCCAGAATGGCTACAATGAAATTTTTATGTGATACCAAGCGCTGCATCGAGTGTAACGGTTGTGTCACAGCATGTAAGAACGAAAACGACTCTGCTCTAGAGTGGGGAATTCAACGTCGTCGCGTTGTGACAATCAACGACGGTGTTAAAGGCGAAGCATCTATCTCAGTAGCATGTATGCACTGTAGTGATGCACCTTGTATGGCAGTTTGCCCTGCAAACTGTTTCTACAAGACAGAAGACGGCATCGTACTTCACGACAAAGATACGTGTATCGGTTGTGGTTACTGCCTATACGCTTGCCCATTTGGCGCGCCACAGTTCCCTAAATCAGGTGCTTTCGGTGCTCGCGGTAAGATGGACAAGTGTACTTTCTGTGCCGGCGGCCCAGAAGAGAACTTCTCTGAAGCAGAGCGTCAGAAGTACGGTGCAAACCGTATCGCTGAAGGCAAGCTACCTATGTGTGCTGAGTTGTGTGCAACTAAAGCGCTATTAGCGGGTGACGCAGAAGTTGTTTCTGCCATCTTCCGTGAGCGTGTTGCATACCGTGGTTCTAACAAAAATGTTTGGGGCTAAGCCTTAAATATTGAGTTAGTCCATAATCGCTGCAAGCTGTCTCATTGAGATCGCTTGCAGCAATCAGGAGGTGACATGAACAAATGGTTCAAACACATAGGCGTGGCAATTGCACTGTTATTTAGTGTGTCGGTATTTGCCCACGATGGCCCTAAAGTGGGTGACACTAATGAAGTAAATAATGGTCAAATCTGGGCTCAGCTAAAAGCGGGCGAAGAAGGCTATACCACTTCAACGAGTGAGTTCCACGGCCAAGCAATTAACACGTATGACTTACGTGTACTTGAATTGCGCAGTGACATTCTTGCGCCAGCATTAATGGCAGCCCTTTTTGGGATGATCATTATTTTTGTGCTGTTTATCAAAGTGAACGGCATTTCTAAGCTGCACGGCGGATATTCAGGTAAGCTGGTTTATCGTTGGTCTAAGTTTGATGTATCAATTCACTGGCTAGGTGCGATTCCTTGTCTGTTATTGATCTTAACTGGCTTAACCTTGCTTGCAGGGCGTTTCTTCTTCCAGCCATACATAGGCGAAGGCGTATGGGCGGCAATGGTTAACGGTGCTAAGCAAGTCCACGACATCATGGCAATTCCGTTCATGTTAGGTTGGGCGTTAATGGTGACATTATGGGCTAAGAACCAAATGCCTAAGATGTATGACCTTAAGTGGATGATGGTTGTTGGTGGTTATATCAACTTCGGTCCATTCAAAGGTAAGCATCCTGACGCAGGTTTCGCTAACGCGGGTGAGAAATTATGGTTCTGGGCATTCGCTGCTTTTGGCTTACTCATTTCTGCTTCTGGCATGTTGTTGCTATTCCCGAACTTATTCGAGCCTAGCCGCACTCTAAGCCTAATTGCATTAGTGCTTCACTCAGTCAGTGCTATTATCATTACTGCTTTCTCAATCGTGCATATCTTTATGGCAACGGTTATGTCTGAAGGTGGTATGGAGTGTATGGTTTCTGGTTACTGTGACGAAACATGGGCAAGCCAGCACCATAACCTTTGGTTCGATGAGATCAAAGAAAACGGTACGCTTAAGTACAAAGAATAGTATTCGCTGAATATTGTCGTTAAATGCCCTGACTGAGTCGGGGCATTTTTTTGCTTACAGCTCTTACTTATAAACGCTATTAGCTATTCCTACCAAGTGTCTACCAGCTTTACTGCGATTGCAGATACCAAGCCACTATAAGGCTTGTTAGCCCTTATCCATGTATCTCATAGCGACGCCTAATGTGCGCTTGGTCATTCTGCCTTCCCTAAATCTTACTTGCTAGTCATGGAGTGTGCTCTCTGAGCGCTGTATTTAGCACGCAGAGCATCAGTATCTCGAAAGTTCGTCAGCCATAGTTACATTAGGCAGTCTGCTTCGGAGGCTCGCTTACTAACAGAGCCACATTTCCTGCCTATCTGCGTCTTAAATTCGTTTGCCCAGAACTCTTGGTACCGCTCAACTTATTACACTGCTTGGCATTACAGTTAACCAACAAACTAATGCTAAAAAACACTAAATGTAGCTTTAGATGCTAGTTAATGCGGCTTTGGCGGAAACACGTGTTAACTATTGGTGTTGTTGGCGCTTTGTACTTTAAGCTTATGACTTTAAGTTATTTTTAAGGTTTGTTTTCATAGTTTGTTGCGGATTATTTTGCTACTGAGCTTAAGTTGTCTTATTAAAACATGCTCTACTTAACACTTTTGTTCTGATTTGGCTAAAATCGAAGATTTAATCAGATTTAGATCAACTTTTCGGCCATTGAAATTCTTTATATTACGCCGGCTATATTGGGGATAACTCTAGTAAATATACACTTTTTACAATGTTAACCGACTGATTAACAAGCGGTTAACCTGCGTTGCAAGTCGTAGCGTTATTGGATCTATCTTAAGTGTTTATAAACAAAACTATTCCTTCCTACTAGGAGTGAAAATGAAAAAGCAACAGCCTGATCTGAATCGCAGATCTTTGCTGAAAGCACTAACTATCGGCGGCACTGCAAGTGTTGCTATCGCCGCAACTGGCGTAAGTGTTGCTCAAGCAAGTGAAACGAAAGTTAGCACCAAAAATGTAGATGGCTATCATGAAACTGCACATATTCGCAGTTATTACAATAGCTTACGCGGCTAGTTTAGGAGAAGTACAGCGATGAAGTTAACTCGCCAATCTAACGCGGCACCTACCGTAGAGAAAAAAACTCTAGGTATTAGCCGTCGTCAGTTTATGAAGCAAGCAGGTATCACATCTGGTGGTATCGCAGCAGCTTCTTTATTAGGCACAGGCATGATGCGTAAAGCAGAAGCTAAAGTGCAAACTGTAGCTCATGACGCACCAACTGAAATCAAGCGTACTGTATGTAGTGCTTGTGCGGTAGGTTGTGGTTTATACGCAGAAGTTCAAAATGGTGTTTGGACAGGTCAAGAGCCTGCATTTGACCACCCATTCAACTCTGGCGGCCACTGTGCTAAAGGCGCGAGCTTACGTTACCACACGCATTCAAATAAGCGTGTTAAGTACCCAATGAAGCTTGAAGGCGGTAAGTGGAAGAAGCTTTCATGGGAACAAGCTATTTCTGAAATCGGCGATAAGATGCTTGAGATCAATCAAACATCAGGTCCTGACTCAGTTTACTTCATGGGTAGTGCGAAGTTCTCTAACGAAGGTGCATACATGTACCGTAAGTTAGCGGCAATGTGGGGCACAAACAACGTTGACCATTCAGCACGTATTTGTCACTCAACGACGGTTGCTGGTGTTGCGAACACTTGGGGTTACGGTGCACAAACCAACTCTTTCAACGATATTCGTAACGCAAAAAATATCTTCCTGATTGGGGCAAACCCAGCAGAGGCGCATCCAGTAGCGATGCAGCACATTTTAATCGCCAAAGAGCGCGGCGCAACAATGACTGTTGCCGATCCACGTTTCTCTCGCACTATGGCGCATTCTGATATCCACCTACCATTACGTCCAGGTACCGATATTCCTTTGGTTTACGGTCTAATGTGGCACATTTTTGAAAATGGTTGGGAAGATAAAGAGTTTATCCGTACACGTGCTTACGGCATGGACAAGATCCGTGAAGAAGCTGCGCGTTGGACTCCTGAAGAAGTTGAAAACGTAACTGGCGTATCTCGCGAAGCTGTTTATGCTGCTGCTAAACAAATGGCGACTAACCGTCCAGGTACTGTAATTTGGTGTATGGGTGGTACTCAGCATCACGTTGGTAACGCTAACACGCGTATGTACTCTATCCTGCAGCTAGTGCTAGGTAACATGGGTGTGTCTGGTGGTGGTACTAACATTTTCCGTGGCCACGACAACGTTCAGGGCGCAACGGATATGGGTCTGCTATTCGATAACTTACCAGGCTACTACGGCGTTGGTGAAGGCGCATGGCACCACTGGTCTCGCGTATGGGATCTACCATTCGATTCAGTTAAAGCACGTTTCGACCAAAAGTCTTACTTAGGTCGTAGCCCTATGACTACTCCTGGTATGCCATGTTCTCGCTGGCAAGATGGTGTGTTAGACGCTAAAGACACTCTTGCTCAAAAAGATAACCTACGTCTAGCATTCTTCTGGGGCCAATCAGTGAACACTGAAACGCGTCAGATGGAAGTGCGTGACGCATTGGACAAGCTAGAAACTGTAGTTGTTGTTGATCCGTATCCAACAATGGCGGGTGTTATGCACCGTCGTCAAGATGGCGTTTACATCCTACCTGCTGCTACTCAGTACGAAGGCGAAGGTTCTGTAAACAACTCTGGCCGTAGTGCACAGTGGCGCCAACAGGTTGTTGAGCCGTTATTCGAGTCTAAGAATGACCTAGAAATCATGTACCGCTTAGCGAAGCATGTAGGCATTGCTGACACATGGACTAAGCACATCAAGGTTAATGGCAACATGCCTGATCCTGATGACATCATGCGCGAATACACTAAAGGTATGCGTTCAGTGGGTTACACAGGTTGGAGCCCAGAGCGTATCCGTGCTCACACCATGAACTGGGGCGATTTCTCTTCTGAAACGCTAGAAGCTGCTGGCGGCGTGAACAAGGGCGAGACTTACGGTCTACCTTGGCCATGTTGGGGTACTCCAGAGCAGAAGCACCCTGGTACACAGATTCTATACCGCACAGGTATGAACGTTAACCAAGGTGGTGGTAACTTCCGTGCTCGTTTTGGTGTTGAACACGAAGGCGTAAGCATCCTAGCTGAAGATTCAGCTTCTGTTGATGCTGACATTCAAGACGGTTACCCACAATTTGATGACAAGATGCTGAAGCAACTTGGCTGGTGGGATGAGCTAACTGCTGAAGAGAAAGCACTAGCTGAAAACCGTACTTGGGCTACTGACTTAGGTGGCGGTATCGTACGTGTTGCGCTAGCACACAACATGGTGCCATACGGTAACGCTAAAGCACGTTGTCGCGTTTGGACTTTCCCAGACGAAGTGCCTGTTCACCGTGAGCCAATCTACACAGCACGTCGCGATCTAATTGAGAAATACCCAACTCATAACGACATGCAAGTTCACCGTCTACCAACCTTGTACAAAACGTTACAAGACAAGGTTATTAGCGATGATCTAGATAAGAAGTACCCACTAATCTCTACTTCTGGCCGTTTGGTTGAGTACGAAGGTGGTGGTGAAGAGTCTCGTTCTTGCCCATGGTTGGCTGAACTTCAACAAGAAATGTTCATCGAAATTAACCCAGCTGATGCGGCAGATCGCGGCATTCGTGACGGTGATGACGTTTGGGTTGAAGGTGCTGAAGGCGGACGCATCAAGATCAAGGCGATGGTAACTCCACGTGTTGGTGCTGGTGTCACTTGGATGCCTTATCACTTCGCGGGTGTAATGCACGGTGAAGATCTGCAATATCCAGAATCTGGTGGAATTAGCACTAAGCCTTACGTAGTGGGTGAATCTTGTAACACGGTAATGACTTACGGTTATGACCCTGTGACTCAGATGCAAGAAACTAAAGCCACACTTTGTCAGATTGCTAAAGCTTAATTGCTGTATTAGCTAGGAGAATTGCCAGAATGGCTACAATGAAATTTTTATGTGATACCAAGCGCTGCATCGAGTGTAACGGTTGTGTCACAGCATGTAAGAACGAAAACGACTCTGCTCTAGAGTGGGGAATTCAACGTCGTCGCGTAGTGACTATCAATGACGGTGTTAAAGGCGAAGCCTCTATCTCTGTTGCTTGTATGCACTGTGATGATGCACCTTGTATGGCAGTTTGTCCTGCAAACTGTTTCTACAAGACAGAAGACGGCATCGTACTTCACGACAAAGATACGTGTATCGGTTGTGGTTACTGCCTATACGCTTGCCCATTTGGCGCGCCACAGTTCCCTAAATCAGGTGCTTTCGGTGCTCGCGGTAAGATGGATAAGTGTACTTTCTGTGCGGGTGGCCCAGAAGAGAACTTCTCTGAGGCAGAGCATCAGAAGTACGGTGCAAACCGTATCGCTGAAGGCAAGCTACCTATGTGTGCTGAGTTGTGTGCGACTAAAGCGCTACTAGCGGGTGATGCAGAAGTTGTTTCTTCAATCTTCCGTGAGCGTGTTGCATACCGTGGTTCTAAAAACGCAGCTTGGGGTTAATCAACTTAGGTTGACTAACTTCTGGCGTACCCTGAGTGGCTCATTAACGTGAGCCGCCCAGTGGTAATAGAGGACGTATTATGAACAAATGGTTAAAACACATAGGCGTAGCAATTGCACTGTTTTTCAGTGTGTCTGTATTTGCTAACGCTACTGATAAAGTGGGTGACACTATTGAAGTGAACAACGGCCAAATCTGGGCTCAGCTAAAAGCGGGCGAAGAAGGTCGTACAACTTCAACAAGTGAATTCCACACGCAAGCAATCAACACGTATGACTTACGTGTACTTGAATTGCGTAGTGATATTCTTGCTCCAGCATTAATGGCTGCCTTGTTCGGCATGATCATTATTTTTGTCCTGTTTATCAAAGTGAATGGAATTTCTAAGCTTCACGGTGGTTACTCAGGCAAGCTGGTTTACCGTTGGTCTAAGTTTGACGTATCAATTCACTGGCTAGGTGCGATTCCTTGTCTGCTATTGATCCTAACAGGCTTAATGCTAATTGCTGGCCGATACTTCGTTCAGCCTTACATCGGTGAAGGCCTATGGGCTAGTCTAGTTAACGCTTCTAAGCAGATCCACGACATCATGGCGATTCCGTTCATGTTAGGTTGGGCGCTAATGGTGACGTTATGGGCTAAGAACCAGATGCCTAAGATGTATGACCTTAAGTGGATGATGGTTGTTGGTGGTTACATCAACTTCGGTCCATTCAAAGGTAAGCACCCAGACGCTGGTTTCGCTAACGCGGGTGAGAAATTATGGTTCTGGGCATTCGCTGCTTTCGGCCTAGTAATTTCTGCATCTGGTATGTTGCTACTATTCCCGAACTTGTTCGAGCCTAGCCGCACACTAAGCTTAATCGCGCTAATTCTTCATTCAGTCAGTGCTATTATCATTACTGCTTTCTCAATCGTGCATATCTTTATGGCAACGGTTATGTCTGAAGGTGGTATGGAGTGTATGGTTTCTGGTTACTGTGACGAAACATGGGCAAGCCAGCACCACAATCTTTGGTTCGATGAGATCAAAGAAAACGGTACGCTTAAGTACAAAGAGTAATCCTCTTTTCACTTAATGCTTAAACACCTCAGCTATTCGTAGCTGGGGTGTTTTTTTATCTGTGAAGCATTGTACGTTTTATGCGCAAACGCTAAAGTATGACTTACTTAACAAAAAAACTTACATTTCATTGATAGGAAACGCTAAATCGTAACCTAATCACGTTTTAAGCTCATTTAAAGTGCTAATTTTGCTCATCGCTAGTGCATTCCAATGTTTCCGATTCTTTTGCCATTAGCATTCTTTTATAGGAATTTATATGTCGTCAATTATTCTGCCTGATTCAGTTCAACCTTATAACGCCAACATCACTACGCCTGACTGGATGATTAGCGGTATGGAAAAAGTCATGCAGTTTTATGTGGATCGTAATTTACGACTCGATACGGTTTCGGCTGAAATGATGCCAAACCCAATCGAAGGTAAGAAGTATATGTTGTATGCACATGTACCGTTTTGCCATACCTTATGTTCGTACTGTACTTTCCATCGCTTCCTATTTAAAGAAGACAAGGCACGCGCTTACTTCATCTCTTTGCGTAAAGAGATGGATATGGTTAAAGCTTTAGGTTATGACTTTGAATCTATGTATATCGGTGGCGGTACAACCACGGTATTAGAAGATGAGCTTGCACGAACTATTGAGCATGCTAAAAAGCTGTTCCCAAGTATTAAAGAAGTCTCATGTGAGTCAGATCCGCAACACTTAGATAGCGAAGGCTTTAAGCAGCTTGAAGGCCTAGTCGACCGTATGTCTATCGGCGTACAAAGCTTTAATGACGACATCTTGGCGATGACAGACCGTATTGAAAAGTTCGGTACTGGCCAGCAGACGTTTGATAAGATCATGGCGGCCAAAGAGCTGTTTCCAATCATCAATGTCGATCTTATCTTTGGTTTCCGTGGTCAAACTGACGAAGTGATCCAGCATGATTTGGATATGGCATCTAAGCTTGATCCTCGCCAAATCACCACTTACCCATTAATGATCACTCACCAAACTCGTAAGAGTGTTAAAGGTAAGCTCGCGGCTCCTCAAGGTGATATGGCGCGTCAGTATCGTCAAATCCTAAACAGCCTTAACGGTCAATATAACCAGCTATCGGCATGGGCGTTTGGTAAAGCAAATGATGAAGGGTTTGACGAGTATGTGATTGATTTTGATGAATACTTAGGCGTGGGCTCGGGCTCATTTAGCTTCTTAAATGACACGCTTTATGTAAACACCTTCTCATTGCGTAATTACCAAGAGCGTATTGCGAATGGCAAAATGGGTGTGGACCAACAGAAGCGCTATGGTCGTAAAGAAGTGATGCAGTATCGCTTCCTATTAGGCATGTTCTCGGGTCGCCTATCACGTAAGTATTTCCGCGAAACATTTGGGGTTAACTTAGACACTGCGCTATTTAAAGAGATGACTTCGATGAAAGCCATCGGCGCAATTAAGAATGACCCAACTGATCCAGACAACCTGATTATCACCGATAACGGTAAGATGATGGGATTGTTGATGATGAAAGAGTTCTATTCTGGCATGGATAACGTCCGCGCTCAGCTACGTAAGCCACTTAAAGCTTGCGATATGTAAGACTCGTAATTTGCCGTCAGCTACCGTTGGCGGTTATTAGATACAAAAAAGGGTGAAGCTAACAAGCTTCACCCTTTTGTTTCTATTAGGCGCTGTAATTTCTTGATGTCTTCTTTGATCTGCAACACATAGTCATCTGTGTATTGCAGTTGCTCAAATTCAAACAAACACGCCTGGTAGCGAGCCAATTGTGCTTCTGGTGTCGTGCCAAATTCCATTTGGTCGTGGATGCCAATAATTGAGTCCATTCAACTATCCTGTAAGTAGGCTTGCCAATATCTTATATCGCAAATTTTTATTTGCGTAGCGCTGTATCGGCTTGTGTATGCTAATAATAGTTGATTTCTAGCGAATTGCTCTGCTTTGATAATATTATTTTCAATAAGTTACCAATAAAGTGCAAAAACAAGGTGTTAATCGCTGGGTATTAGCTCTTACACTAGCTTAAGAGATCGCTTACAGGGTTAACGATAAAAGCCTTATCCCTGTCGTTACTTCAGGGCAGAGCTTGGAACCCTGAATAAAATCTCTTACTATCGAATGAACTCTTGTTTATATCGAGCTGTTATGGCGAATATCTTGTTGGTAGCAAACCTCAACTGCGATCGTATTTTCAACCTCAACCAACCTCTTAAAACAGGTGGACGATTCCATTATCAAGATGGTGGTCAGCGTTTAGGTGGTGGTGGTGCCAATACGGGCATAGGCCTCGTCTGGGCTGGACATCAGGTATCGCTGGTAACAGAAGTGGGCCGAGATGACGTCGGAGACTGGTTGCTTGCTGAGGCGAGTACCCAAGGGATCAATTGCAGTTTGATCCAAAGGCGTGCAGGCAATACTTGCGAAATGTTATTGATGATGACACCTGACGGTGAGCGCACCATTATCAGACCTGAGCGACCCAAATTTGAGTTGCCATTGCCGCCAAACTGGCAAGATGTCGATGCACTATATATCAACTCGTCGACTGAAGGTGCGGCTAGCTGGGCGAAAACGGCGATGAATCACTGCTGGGTAGTTGCACAATTAGCCAAAGATCAGCGTTCTCGACCTTGCCATATATTAATAGCGTCGCTCAGTGATATGGAGGGGCGCTGTGATGGGGAACCTTGGTTATTCGCACAATCGATAGCTGGCGATAAACTTAAGTATTTTGTCGTAACTGACGGCGAAAATGGTGCGACGCTTTATAGCGAAAAAGAAACCAAGCGGGTTGCTGCCATACCAAGTGATGTGATCGATACCACAGGCGCGGGCGATGCTTATGCAGCAGGGCTTATTCATGGTTTAGTTCGTCAGCAAAGCATTTTAGGATCTATGCAAGAAGCTGCTGTTTGGTCCGGTTTTGCTGTGGCTTGCAATAGCTCAATCCCAGGTAAAGGTTTAAAGCATTACCTGACAGAAACACCTTAATTTGGCTGACTCCAAGTTCAACGCTGACTTAGTTCTGTCATCTTGGCGTCATATGACAGTCATTTTTGCTGCTTAATATAGTAAGCAGATAATCTCTGACTGTAATACTTCCAATTTGTCTATTTATGCCCTGTTGCCCTAACAGGGCATTTTTTTTAGTTTCTAAGGCGATTGCATCGAAAGTCGTGCGAGCGCTATCTTTTTTGGTTATTATTCACAAAAGTTTAACAATCATTGTGTTTCACTAAGTTAGATCACTGTAGTTGAGTGAGGGCTGTTATATGGGCAATAGAGTTTTTAGCGATAAGAAACGTTTTATTTGGATTTTGTCGTTATTATTATTAACCGCCTTTGCGGTGACCAGTGGCATAAGCTATCAAGTTGCTCATGACTCATTAAGTAAACAAATTAAAGATAATAATCTGCCGTTAACCAGCGATAATATTTACTCTGAAATCCAACAAGATTTATTACGGCCGATTTTTATTTCCTCACTCATGGCTCAAGATACTTTCGTTCGAGATTGGGCGATTAATCAAGAGCAAACTCCCGATGATTTGATCCGTTATCTGAAAGAGATCCAAGAAAAATACGAAACAGTGACCAGCTTCTTTGTGTCTGAGTCTAGCCGTAATTATTACCACTCCAGCGGCGTACTTAAACGAATTGAAGATATTAACCCTGATGATGCTTGGTATTTTCGGGTGCGATCACTGCCTAAGTCAGAGCACTATGAAGTGAATATCGATCCTGATAGTGCTGATCAAAATCGCACCGTGATTTATGTAAATTATAAAGTATTCGACTTTGACGGTAATTTTATCGGGGTTACCGGCGTTGGTTTAGCCGTTGAAAGTGTAAAGCGCCTGATTGAGTTATATCAGCAGCGCTATAATCGCAATGTTTATTTCACTGATAGGCAAGGTAATATCACTCTTCACAGTGAGCTGTATCAAGGAGCTTCGAACTTACAGGACAGCCCGGGGCTTGAGAAGTTAGCGACACGTATTCTTACCAGCCCAAGCAGTTCTTTTGCTTATCAAAAAGAAGGGCAAACGGTTTATCTAAATAGTCGTTTGGTATCAGAGTTTAAGTGGCATTTGGTGGTAGAACAGGACGATGCCCAAAGTGAACAAAAGTTACTGACCACCTTTTGGGTTAATATCGGTTTGAGCCTGTTAGTTACCATCGGTGTGTTAATCATAGCTAATATGACTCTTGGAAAGTATCAGCGCAAACTGGAAGTCATGGCATCAACAGATAAGCTTACCGGCGCGGCAAATCGCCAGGCCTTTGAAGAGCACTTTGCTAAAGTCTTGACGCAATCGGTACTCGATGGCTCGCCGATCTCGATATTGTTGATGGATATTGACCACTTTAAAAAGGTTAACGATAGTCATGGTCATAATGTCGGAGATTTAGTTATCCAAACATTAAGTCACCTGCTTAAGGGCCAATTGGGTGAAGAAGAGCTATTGTGCCGGTGGGGAGGTGAAGAGTTTTTAATTTTGCTACCTAAGTGCAGTTTAAGCCAAGGTGGTGAATTGGCCGAAAGGATTAGGGGATTAGTCGCTGAGCGAGAGCTGAGCGTTAATGGTAGTCAGATTAATGTGACGATTAGTTGTGGCGTTGCTGAATATCGTCACGCAGAAAAAGCTGAAGAGTTAATTAACCGAGTCGACATCGCACTTTACCAAGCCAAAGAGCAGGGACGAAATAGAGTGGTCCTGTCGTATTAGTTTGATTGGTATTTATCTTGATAAAGTAGCTGCATTAATTTATGCCAGCAATGTTAGGATAGTTTAAGTTTTTCAATAGAGTGGATTTGATGCCGGTGCAAACTTTAGCTGAACAGATCTCAGGCCTATATCAAGGCGAAGTGATAGTCGATCTTGGTGGTGTTACCTCAGGAATAAATAATAAAAACGCAGTAACAGCATTAACTGTTGGGGCGTTAGGTGTCGTGGGCGACGTGCAAGCAGATCCTAAGCATCATGGCGGCGCTGACCGGGTATTACATCATTTTCCTAGAGAACACTACGGTCAGTATCGTCGCTGGGATATGATGGCAAGCTTTAAAGATGCACCAGCTATGGGCGAAAATATTAGTACCGTTGGCCTAGATGAAACCCAAGTGCATATTGGCGATATCATCAAAATTGGTGATGTTGAATTACAGGTGACTCAGCCGCGCTCCCCCTGCTTTAAGCTTAATCGCCAATTTGGCCATCAAGAGTTTGCGCTAGCGATGCAGCAAAGTGGACGCTGCGGTTGGTTCTACCGTGTATTAACACCAGGGACCATATCTGCAAATGACTCGGTTGTGTTAGTTAAGCGCTTGACGGATATCAGCATTGCAGAAGCGATGCATATCTATTTCTTACCTGAGTTTGATGCACTGGAGTATCAGCGTTTAGCTGACTGCGATGGGCTAGCTGTGGCATGGGTAAATAGCTTACAACGCCGTATTGAGAATCAAGCAATCGAAGATTGGCAGATGCGCTTATATGGCCCAAAGTAGGCTGCGGTAAACGTTATTCAACAGATTTTAATATTATAATTCAAAGGAGTGAAATGCATGACCCAAGATGAAAAAAATATGGGGATCATCGTACAAGTAGCAAGCTTTTCTGGGTATCTAGTGCCATTTGGCAGTATTTTGGGACCATTGATCGTGTGGTTGATGAAGCGCGATGAGTTTCCATTTGTGGAATCATGTGGCCGTAACTGTCTAAATTTTAAAATTAGTCTATTTATCTATGTCACTATTAGCGCGATTTTAATGTTGGTAGGTATCGGTTTTATCCTATTAGCAATATTAGCCATAGCTGACATAGTGTTTACCATTATTGCAGCGATTAAAGCCAGCGAAGGCGAAAGCTATAAATATCCGCTGACGATTAATTTTATTAAGCCAAGAGCTGAATAAAGTGTAAGCGAGTTATCAGCATTAAAGAAACCGCCTATTGAGCTTTCATTAGGCGGTTTTTTATTTGAATTACACTTTAAAGCTGGCGACGAGTGAGTCGAGCCTACGGGCTAATTGAATAAGTGTCTGGCTTGCTTGTGCTGCATCTTCAGCAGTTTCAGCTGTGCGTTGAGTAATATCATTAATATCACTGACATTGCGATTGATATCTTCAACCACGGTTGATTGCTCTTCTGTTGCGGCGGCTACCTGAGTGTTCATATCGCTGATAGAGCCGATACGGTCACTAATTCCAGTTAGCGATTGGCTAGCTTCATCGACCGCAGTTACCCCCGCGACTGAGCGGGCACGGCTTTGCTCCATTGCCTCTACTGCGCGGGTGGCTTCAGCTTGTAGCTTATTGATCATCACTTGTACTTCGTTGGTCGACGTTGCTGTACGTGAGGCTAAGTTACGCACTTCATCGGCTACTACAGCAAAGCCACGACCAGCCTCACCTGCACGCGCAGCTTCAATTGCAGCGTTCAGTGCGAGTAAATTGGTTTGCTCTGATACAGCGCGGATCACATCCAAAATAGACTCGATAGACTTGGTATGTGTTGCTAAAGACTCAACCACTTCACCCACTTGCTCAACATCATCAGATAACTGATTGATCGTCTCGCGGGCACGGGTTACTACCACTTGGCCGTTATTTGAGTCTGTATCTGCGGCTCTAGCAGTATCTGCTGCTTGGGCGGCATTGCTAGCTATTTCATTAACTGTTGCGCCCATCTCATTAATCGCAGTCGCCACCATAATGGTTTGGTCTTTTTGCAGTTGGCTGTCTGCTAATGTGCGCTGCGCTTGACGTGAGACATCGTTAGCTGATGCTGTCAGCTGAGCGCTAGCCTCACCGACTTCTATCACTGATGCCTGAATTTTGCTGATAAAGCTATTGAAGCCTTTAGCTAATTGCGCCAGCTCATCGTTACCCTCAACCGGTAAGCGTTGACGTAGATCGCCTTCACCTTCACCAATATTGTCGAGCATATTGGCGACGTTAGCGATAGGGCGGCTTACAGAGCTTGCCACTAAACTTGCGAGCGCGATGAAAGTAGCAGCAATAATCGCAGTCCAAATTAAGATTTTGTACGCTGAGTCTTCAAGTAACGAGAAAATTTCTGCTTCAGGAACCTGCGCGATCAAGTACCAGTCCATTGATGGAATATAGCTACTGGCGATCAGCATTGATTCGCCATTTAGCTCTGCTTTCATAAGACTAAAATCGTTTTTCTGCATTAAGTCGGCAGTATTAAGTCCCGGATACAGACTGTTGATGCTAGCTTGGCCAATTTGGCGGGTATCTTGATGCAGCTTTACTTGGCCCTTGGCATCCACTAGATAAACAAAACCCGATTGTTCAATTTTAAATGAACGTAGTAATTGCACCATATCATCAAGTGACTTGCCAAGGCCTACCAAACCGCGACCATGTGGCTGCTGGTAGTTGATAAAGAGTTTTACTTCACCGTTGCTTTCAGTGAACACATTGAGCATCTTTTCTTGGCCGCTATTTTTGTAGTCAAAAAACCAGTTGTCTTGGTTTGGTGACAAAATGCGTAAGAAGCCATCTTGGGTGTAATAAGCTGCAGTTTCTCTATCAGCAAAAGAGGCTTGTGCTAAACCATATTGACGAGTTAAATCACCCAGCAGATCGACTACCAGTGCTTCATGACTTTGCGGGCGATCTTCTTCGAGCCACTGTAATAGCATTCTGTTATTGGCTAACTGCTCGGCAGCATGCATTAAGCTGGAGATATTTAACTCAAGCTTATTGCGGATCTGCGCCATGATATTAGGCATTTCAGAGCTTAGCATGCGCTGCTCAATCACTTGTTTAGCGCTTTGTTGACTCAGAATACCGACAAGAGCTGTCGAGAGTAATACTGCTAGAGCGACGGTAAGCAGAATTTTCTGTTTGATGGTGAGCATATTCAATTTCATAAAAATGTGATTGCCTATACAGCCAAGTACATGACCGGAAGTTGTTAATTGCAGAGTTGTCAGCAAGCACACAAGCTAAATGTAGCCCATGAAGTCGATGACGAGTAAATGGATATAAACTGTAGGATTTAAAGGTAGGTATCTGAATTTCAGTCTGAAATTTGTACGCTTTTATTAGAGCGGCGGATTATGTCGAGTTTTTGTTTGCTCTGCAACCCAAAACGCACACCTTTTGGTGTGCGTTTACATTATTTAAATACAGAGTTTTGGTTTATATCAAGTTACATATTCGGGTAGTTTGGACCACCGCCACCCTCAGGTGTTACCCAGGTAATATTCTGGCTAGGGTCTTTAATGTCACAAGTTTTACAGTGGATACAGTTTTGGCCATTGATGACGAAGGTTTTCTCACCGGCTTCCTCTATAATTTCATATACGCCAGCAGGGCAATAGCGCTGCGCTGGCTCATCAAACTTAACCAAATTAACATCAATCGGGATACGGGCATCCTTTAATCGCAAATGGCACAGTTGATCTTCTTCATGAAAGGTATTTGAAAGATAAACCGATGACAGCTTATCGAAGCTTAATTTGCCATCGGGTTTAGGGTAATCAATTTTACTGTAAGCACTGGACTCTGCCATTTGGGCGTAATCCGGTTTTTCATCACGGAGGGTGACAGGAAATTTACCGCCGAACCAGTTTTGGTCGATAAAGTTAAATGCACCGCCTAAGTAGGTACCGAATTTATGCATTGCAGGGCCAAAGTTGCGAGAGCAATAGAGCTCCTCTTTGAGCCAACTTTTATCAAAACGGTCTTGCAAACAATCAAGATCTTTACCGGCTTCAACACCGGCCATCATAGCTTGGGCTAGTGTTTCTGCGGCTAACATACCGCTCTTCATCGCGGTATGAGTACCTTTAATTTTGGCAAAGTTCAGTGTGCCAGCATCGCAGCCAATAATCATGCCGCCAGGGAAGGTGAGCTTAGGTAGAGAGTTGAGGCCGCCTTTGGTGATTGCGCGCGCGCCGTAGGCAATACGCTCGCCGCCAGTTAAGGTTTTAGCAATCACTGGATGCGTTTTAAAACGCTGGAACTCATCAAACGGGCTTAGATGTGGGTTTTTGTAGTTAAGGTCAACAATTAAACCTACAGCTATTTGATTGTTTTCTAGGTGATACATAAAGCCACCACCCGAAGCGCCTTCCGTTAATGGCCAGCCGCCGGTGTGGACCACTTTACCAAGTTGATGTTGCTCGCTCGGCACTGTCCAAATTTCTTTAAAGCCTAAGCCGTAATGCTGCGGTGTTTTGCCGTTATCGAGGTGGAACTTCTCAATCAGTTGCTTGCCTAGGTGGCCGCGACAACCTTCGCCAAATACGGTGTATTTAGCGTGTAGCTCCATACCTGGTTCATAACCATCTTTAGGCTGGCCATCTTCACCTACGCCCATATCGCCAATTTGAATGCCCTTAACACTGCCATCTTCGTTAAACAGCAGGTCACTGGCAGGGAATCCAGGAAATACTTCAACGCCTAATTCTTCGGCGCGCTCAGCTAGCCAGCGGCAAAGGTTCCCGACACTGATAATGTAGTTGCCATGGTTGTGCATAGTCTTAGGAACAAGCGAGTTGGGCATCGCTCGGGCATCGCTTGCCGAGCTAAGCATATAGATTTCATCGTCAGTCACAGCGGTGTTTAAAGGCGCGTTTTTATCGCGCCAATCGTCAAATAACTCATCGAGTACTTTGGGTTCAAATACTGCACCAGACAAAATGTGCGCACCCACTTCAGAGCCTTTTTCGACAACACAAACAGTCAGCTCTTGGCCACTGTCTTTAGATATTTGCATTAAACGACATGCAGCAGCTAATCCTGAGGGGCCTGCACCCACGATTACTACATCGAATTCCATCGATTCGCGTTCCATCAGATCACCTTTCCTTCTTTCCCCCGATGACAATAGTGCAAATTGAATCAACCACACTATAAACGGGTGTTTTAATGTTTTGTTTCACCTTACCTGAAAATCGCGCAAGGTCACAGCGTTTCCATGCTTGTAATGCAGATATTTTAAGCGTTTTTTGGCGTGATTACTGTCACAAAAACTTTATATGTGATGGTTTTTGACGAGAAATGTGGCCTAAAGGGTATGGTTTGTCACACAAATACGCCTATAATCAAGGTTGACGGTTCTCCGAGCTTCTTACCCTACGTCGAGACAGATACGGGTTTTTAGCCGTGGCAATAACGCCACCGGGGTGAGAAAAGAAATGATCTCACCTCCCCTTACTTGGAAAGGTGATCATGTCCCAACTACAAGACAATTTTGGTCGACGGTTTCATTATTTACGTATGTCGGTAACTGACGTATGTAACTTTAAATGCACGTATTGCCTCCCCGATGGCTACCGCCCTGATGGTAAGCCAAAGTTTCTCGATCTCAATGAAATCGAGCATCTAGTTTCGGCTTTCTCACAGGTCGGCACTCAAAAAATCCGTATTACTGGTGGTGAGCCGTCTTTGCGAAAAGACTTCACTGACATTATCCGTATCGTAAAAGATAACGATAAGATCAATACCATTGCGACGACCACTAACGGCTATCGCTTAGCTAAACATGCCCAAGAGTGGTATGATGCAGGCTTAAGACGCATCAATATTTCGGTCGATAGTCTCGACCCAAAAATGTTCTACCAGATCACGGGTGAGAATAAGTTTGATGAAGTGATGCGTGGTGTTGATGCGGCATTAGAAGCGGGTTTTGAGCGAGTAAAAATCAATGCTGTGCTGCTAAAAGGCCTGAACGATAAAGATCTGCCACGCTTTTTACACTGGATTAAAAGTACCCCAATTGACTTACGTTTTATTGAGTTAATGGAAACGGGCTTAGGCCATGATTACTTTAAGGCGCATCACTTAGCCGGTAATGATATCAAGTTGCAGCTAGAAGATGCGGGTTGGCAGTTTGACACCCCTGCGGTTGACGATGGTCCAGCGCAAAACTTCAGTCATCAAGATTACCAAGGTCGTATCGGCTTGATTATGCCGTACGCGAAAAACTTCTGTGCTAGCTGTAATCGTTTGCGAGTATCTGCCAAAGGTAAATTGCACCTTTGCCTGTTTACCGAAAATGGTGTGGATCTACGTGACTTACTGCAGACACCAGATCAGCAAGCTGAGTTGATTGAGCGTTTGCATGGCCAACTTGCCCAGAAAAAAGAAACTCACTTCTTACATGACGGCATTACAGGTGTAACACAGCACTTGGCATCTATTGGCGGCTAATTAAACTCTGATCTGACGCAACGTAAGTTGCGTCAAAAACTAGGTATAATTGTCACCAAGACTCAGTAAAATATGACTCGGTAAAATAAGAGACCATTATGGGACACTGCACTCAAAGCAAGTTTACTGCGCTAAACATTGCTGTTTTAACCTTATCTGACACCCGTAACTTTGAATCTGATACTTCTGGTGCTTTCCTTGAAAGTGCATTGCTAGAAGCGGGTCATACTTTGGCTGACCGCCAGATTATTAAAGATGACAAATACCAGATCCGCTCAGTGTTATCTCAATGGATAGCATCGAATGAAGTGCAAGTGATTATTACCACTGGTGGCACAGGCTTTACCGATAGAGATAACACACCTGAAGCAGTTAAGCCGTTATTTGATCGCGAGATTGAAGGCTTTGGTGAGTTGTTTCGCCATATTACTTACACCGAACTTGGCACTTCAACAGTGCAATCGCGCGCGCTGGGTGGTTTTGCTAATAAAACGGCAATCTTCTGCTTACCAGGTTCAACGGGGGCGTGTAAGACTGGTTGGAATAAGCTGATTAAAGAACAACTTGATGCAACACATCGCCCTTGTAACTTTGTGATGCACGTGAAAAAAATCACCGAATAGACCTTGTTAGAGCTCTATATTGCGGTACTTTGACCATATTTTTAGAAAAAGGCGTAACTCTAATGACCAATGCTTTTACCCATATTAATGCAGATGGCAATGCTCACATGGTAGATGTGACCGATAAGTCTGTAACAGAGCGTGAAGCGCGTGCAGAAGCCTACATTGAAATGGCGAGCGAAACCCTAGAGATGATAATGAGTGGCAGCCACCACAAAGGTGATGTATTTGCTACAGCTCGTATCGCTGGTATTCAAGCGGCAAAGAAAACCTCTGATTTGATCCCGCTATGTCATCCTCTTATGTTGACCAAGGTGGAAGTTGAGCTGGAAGCGCAGCCTGAGCACAACCGTGTGTGGATCCGTAGCTTATGTAAACTTTCTGGCAAAACGGGTGTAGAAATGGAAGCATTAACAGCAGCTTCTACAGCCGCCTTGACCATTTACGATATGTGTAAAGCAGTTCAAAAAGATATGGTGATTTCTCAGGTACGTTTAACTGAGAAGCGTGGCGGTAAGTCTGGGCACTTTAAGGTATAGAGAAGATTATGATTAACGTATTATTTTTTGCACAAGTTAGAGAGCTCCTAGGCACCGCAAGCGTTAAAGTTGAAGCCGGTGAACACACCCAAACAGCTGAAGGCCTACGTGCCACTTTAGCTGCAACAGATGACAAGTGGGCTAAAGTACTGGCATCAGACAAACTGTTAGTTGCGGTAAACCAAACTATCAGCCAGTGGGACAGCGCTATTGTAGATGGTGATGAAGTGGCATTCTTCCCACCAGTAACTGGAGGCTAAGATGATCCGAGTACAAACTCAGGACTTTAATGTTCCAGAGGAATATCACTTAATCAGCCAAGATAACAGCGATGGCGCAGTCGTCACTTTTGTTGGCAAAGTGCGTGATTTTAATGATGGTAGTGCGGTAACTGATTTAACGCTTGAGCATTACCCTGGCATGACAGAAGCGGTGCTTAATCAGATTGAAGCTGAGGCGCGTGAGCGTTGGCCGCTAAACAATGTCACTATTATTCACCGTGTTGGCGCTATGGCGCTGGGTGAGCAAATCGTATTTATTGGCGTGACTAGCGCACACCGTAAAGCGGCATTTGCTGCCTGTGAGTTCTTAATCGATTTTCTAAAGACCAAAGCGCCGTTTTGGAAATTAGAGGCCGGTGACAAAGGCGCTAACTGGGTTGAAGCCCGTGACGCTGATGAGCAAGCTGCAAAAATGTGGGATAAGTAAAGCGTTACATTGGCGCTGTTAAAGGACGCAAGGAGATTGGCTAAATGAAGTTTAGGGTGATGTTACTGGCATTATTGCTGCCCTTTTTAGCAATGAGTAAAGTGGTTTTAGCAGCGCAAGATGTTCCAGCTATTGCGGCGGCGTCGAGCATTAAATTTGCTCTCGATGATATCGCCAAGCAATTTGCCGATGAGACTGGCCGTAATGTGCGGATCTCTTATGGTTCTTCGGGTAATTTTGTAGCGCAAATCCGTAATGGCGCGCCTTTTGAGTTATTTTTATCGGCTGACGAGCGTTATATCACTCAGTTAGCTAAGGCGCAGCAAACACCTGATCAAGGTGTGATTTACGCCGTAGGTCAATTAGCGATTGCCGCACCTAAGTCTTCACCTTTACCGCTAGATGCCAATTTAGAGGGAGTGAAGCAGTTTTTAGAGGCTAAGCAGCTCAAACGTTTTGCGATTGCTAATCCTGACCACGCACCTTATGGCGAGCGCGCTAAAGAAGTGCTGCAAAAACTGGGGCTTTGGCAAGATATTCAGCCGAATTTAGTGTTTGGCGAAAACGTTTCTCAAGCAGCGCAATTTGCGGTGAGCGGCGCAACGCAAGGTGGCTTAGTCGCTTTATCGTTAGCGGTGGCTAAACCGTTTAAGGCCCGGGCAAATTACGTGGTGATCCCGCAAGAATATTATACGCCGCTCGATCAGCGTATGGTGTTGACCTTGAAAGCAGGTGAAACCGCTAAACTCTTTTATACCTACCTACAATCTGACGCTGCTCAGGCTGTATTTGCCGATTACGGCTTTGCGAGAGCGACTCATTAATGGATTGGCAAGCCTTACTGCTATCAATCAAGCTCAGCACAGTGACTGTGCTTATCTTAATCCCGCTAGCTATTATAGCGGGACGTTTTTTGGCTTATCGCCATTTCCCGGGTAAATCTTGGGTTGAAGCCTTAGTGATGGTGCCTTTAGTGTTGCCACCTACAGTAATCGGTTATTACTTGCTGGTGGGCTTAGGCAGTGAATCTTGGATTGGCCGTATGCTAGAGCAATTGCTTGGTCATCAACTGGTGTTTCATTTCTCTGGGCTGGTGGTCGCGTCCATCTTAGTCAATATTCCGTTTGCGATTCAGCCAATTCAGCGAGCATTTGAAGCCGTACCTGAAGACGTGCGTGATGCGGCGGCCTGTTGCGGTATGAGCCGTTTAAAAGTGCTATTCAAGATTGAGCTACCTATGGTGTGGCCGGGTGTACTAACCGCTATTGTATTGTGCTTCTCCCATGTGTTGGGTGAGTTTGGTGTGGTACTGATGATGGGCGGTAACATTGCTGGCGAGACCAAGACGATTGCAATTTCTATTTATGACAGCGTACAAGCATTCGACTTTGCCAGTGCTGGTAATATGTCGCTGGTATTACTCTTGTTTGCGATTACGGTATTGGCATTAACCACCAGTCTATCACGCCGTGTTGGAGGCCAGCATGTCGCAAACCGTCGCTGATCTTTATTGCCGGATTAAACAAAACAAGCCGATTAAATTGGATGCTGAGTTTAGCTGCAAAGCCGGTGAAGTACTGGCTGTTGTTGGCCCATCTGGCGGGGGGAAATCAACCTTACTGCGGATGATTGCTGGTTTATCACAGCCAGAAAATGGTGAGATCCGTTACGGTGATCGCCAATGGTTTAGTGATACCGATAAAGTGCAACTCACGCCGCAGCAACGTCATTTAGGCTATGTGCCCCAACACTTTGGTCTGTTCCCTAATTTAACCGCGTTACAAAATGTGGTGGCCGCGTTAGACCATATCCCTAAAGCGGAGCGCGAAGCGCGAGCAAAGGATTGGCTAGAGCGAGTTAATCTGCATGGCTTGCCTGATAGATTGCCTGCGCACCTTTCAGGTGGTCAGCGACAGCGTGTAGCGCTGGCGAGAGCGCTTGCGCGTGAACCATCGGTGTTATTGCTTGATGAACCCTTTTCTGCGGTTGATAGAGAAACCCGCGAACGTTTATACCTAGAGCTAGCTAGACTTAAAGAGCAGTTGGCTATTCCCGTTATTATGGTGACTCATGACTTAAATGAAGCACTCTTGCTAGCCGACAGCATGATTTTGATTAGCCAAGGTAAGATGTTGCAGCAAGGTAGGCCCCATGAAGTGCTGACTCGTCCACGAGATGAAGCTGTGGCTAAACAGATGGGTCTGCGTAATATCTTTGATGCTGAAGTGATAGCGCAAGAAGAAGAACGGCAGATCACTTGGCTTAAATTTGGTGAGCATTTAATTGCGAGTACTTATTTTGACAGCTTAGATGTGGGCACCAAAGTACGCTGGGTTATTCCTAATCAAGGCATACGCTTTAATTCGATTAAAAAGGGCAGGTTGTGTCGTAGCTTTAACAAACTCGACATTACCATCGACTCAATGCTGGTGATGGGCGAAAGCGTAAGAGTGTTAGCGAGTGTGGTTGGGGTTGAGCATAAGATCCATGCTGAAGTTCCGTTACATTTAGCACAGAAGTTAGAACTGGCAGTCGGAACAGAAACTACCGTCGCACTCAAGTCAGAATTGATTCATATCTTAGATTAGTGCTGCTGGATTTAGTGCAGAGAAGCTAGAGTTAGCTGTTGTTATTGAAACCACAGTCGCGCTGAAATCTGAGCTGATCCATATCTTAGATTAGTGTAGCTGTATTTAGTGCAAAAAGTTAACACTAACAGTTGGTACTGAAATCACAGTCGCTCTACAATCAGAGTTGATCTATATATTGGATTAGTGGCTGTTCAAGCTTGGCAAACTCTTAATTAAGCTAAGGTTAAGCATATGATCAAAGTTTAATCTTTGCTCCATCTAGATGTTATATAGAATGTCATACTATGTGCTCCTACATTAGTGAGGAGTTTTATTTTATGTCTAAGAAATTAACTGGTTTAATTATGTTGTCTGCAGTGTTAACGCTTCCAGCTATGGCTGCCTACAATGGTCCTGGCCCTGCAAATCACGTAAAAACAGCGGCTGATGCGGCTAAAGCAAAAGACGATACTCCAGTTGAGCTTACCGGTTATTTAGTGCAAAGCTTAGGCGATGAAAAGTACCTTTTCCGCGATGATAGCGGTGACGTTGAAGTTGAAATAGATAATGCGCTTTGGCGTGATATTGAAGTTTCAAGTGACTCTAAAGTGACATTGGTCGGCGAAGTTGACGATGAATGGCAAGGTATTGAAATAGAAATTGACAGCATACGTCTGATTTCTGAATAATCCTTTATTGAAAGTGGTTTAGCGTTTATTTTTCGGAGGAGCCATGGCTCGCTGGCTAATTGGTTTGTTGTTAGTTTCTGGTAGCTCGTTTGCTGGACAAGGCTTGTATTCATTGATGACAACGGGAGAGTATCCGTTGCCAATTGCAATGATGCAGCAACTTGAGCAGCAGCATGAAGGCGTGATCTCTGAATTTGAGGCCGATATCGAAAACGGGGAGTTAATCTACGAGTTTAAGATGATTGACCCACAAGCAAAAACCATTACTGAATATGAATACCGTGCGATAGATGGCAGCTTAAAAGAGCGTGAAGTTGAGCGTCTTGATAAAGATGACAAAGACGAATTGTCCGGTGTGATGATGCTGCAACAAAATGGTCTATCGCTGTCGGAAATGCTGACCTTGGTCGCCGAAGAAAGTGAAGGCCATATTATTAAGGCCGAAGTCGATAATGATCTTGGGATTAGTTATATCGAACTAGAGATCCTTGATATTGACGGTAAGCGTAAGCTAGCCTTTGATATTGAAAATAAACAATTACTACCACTGCTCAAATGGGATTAAACATGAAAATACTCATGGTTGAAGATGACGCGACTACCATCGAATATGTCGTAAAAGGATTTGTTGAGCAAGGGCACAATATAGAAACCGCAACCGACGGCCATCAAGGCTTGTTGTTAGCGACGAGCATGAAGTACGACTTGATCATTCTTGATCGTATGTTGCCACAGCTTGATGGCTTAAAACTGTTGGCCGCATTGCGCGCTACCGGCAGCCAAACGCCGGTGCTTATTTTGTCAGCTCTGAGCCATGTTGATGAGCGAGTCAAAGGCCTACGTGCAGGTGGTGATGACTACATGACTAAGCCTTTTGCTTTTTCTGAGCTATTGGTTCGGGCCGAAAAGCTAATGCAACGTGGTGAATCACAACCAACGATTACTGACCTCAATGTTGGTCCATTAACGATTGAATTACTGACACGTAAAGTGACCCTAGATGGCCACGAAATTTTACTGCAGCCGAAAGAGTTTCAGCTACTTAAATACCTTATGGAACACGTGAATCAAGTGATTAGCCGTACGCTGTTATTTGAAGCTGTGTGGGATTACCATTTCGATCCACGCACTAATGTTATCGACGTACATATCGCCAAGCTAAGACGTAAGTTTGAAGAACTGGGTCATGGCGAATTAATCGAAACTGTTCGAGGTGCTGGATATCGGTTACGCCAAGGGCATTAAGCCCTATCAGAGTAGTGCCTGGCGCATTACCATTATTTTCTCAGCCCTAGTAACTGTCATTATTGGCACCTTGTTACTGGGGATGTACCGCCAGCTGATCAATGAACAAGAGTATCAGCTGGACCTGCATCTCGACGCTGAAAAAACCCGCTACCAACAAATGGCATTAACGCTTGATCGTCGCAGCTTTGCGACTCAGGTGCGTAGTGCCGATCCTAAAGTTGCCCTTATTGTTTGGCGCAACTCGCTCGATCTTGTCGGCTCGTTGAGCATGATCCCTAAAGATATGCCTATGTTACCGGAAAAACGCGAGTTTCCGGTGTTTACTGGTGGGCCTGAAAAGCTGCATATCTTAACCGGTGGCATGGTGATGACCCGCTACGGGCCTATGCTTATTGCAACTCGTGTCGATCAGCTCGGCAGCCTAATTGACAAATTTACTAACGCAGCGATAACCGCCTTGATGTTAACCGTGGTGCTAACATTGGCGTTGGGTTATCTGTTTTCCAAAGCGATTTTACGCCGCCTGGTGCAATATAACCGTTTGAGTAAGCGTATAGAGCAAGGGCAATATTCAACTCGCCTACCTGTTAGTTGGCGCCAAGACGAATTCGATATGTTGGCTAAACAATTTAATGGTGTACTCGATGCACTAGAGAAGAACTTAGCTGCAGTGCGTGGCGTCACCGATAACATTGCCCATGATTTGCGGACCCCCTTGTCACACCTTCGTATCGGTTTAGAACAATTACCGAGTAAGCCGCAAGAAGAGTTACAAGAAAGCTGCGCGATTATTACCGAAGAGCTGGATCACTGCTTAGCCACGTTCGATGCCATGCTGTCGTTAACGCGTATTGAAGAGGGGCAACAAACCCTTGAATTACAAGACGTGAGCTTAATAACCATTAGCCAAGATTTGTTTGAAATGGCAGAGGCTATGGCCGAATTTAATGGTCAGTCATTGAAACTGACTACAGGTGAAGGCTTTCAGGTTAGCGGTGATAAATATTTGTTGTTCCAAGCCCTATTTAACTTAGTCGATAATGCGATTAAGTATTCTGGCGAAGGCGCAGAGATTAGCATTTCGCAAAATCGAAACGTCATTGCTATTCAAGACAACGGCCCAGGGATCCCCGAAGCCTCTAGGGAAAAAGTGTTTGAGCGTTTAGTGCGTTTAGACCCTAGTCGCCATCATAAAGGTACAGGTTTAGGTTTATCTATGGTGAAGGCGATTCTGTCGCGCCATAATGCTAAAATAGCCTTAACCGATAATCAGCCTGGACTAAAAGTGATCATCACCTTTTAGTCAGCAATATAGGCCTTAGCGCCTGTTTGCCAATCTTTGAGAACGCCCAATATGTACCAAGTCATTGCCGATGAGCGCGATTTTATTGTCATTAATAAATCGGCAGAAGTTCACTTTCATAGCCAAGATGGCACAGCAGGCGTTGTCGCCCAAGCAGAAGCCGATCTTGGCATAAAGCTTTACTCTGTTCACCGACTTGATACTTTAACTTCTGGGCTGATTATTTTAGCTAAATCCAGTGAGGCCGCCGCCGAGTTTACGCGGATGTTTTCGGCGCATTTAGTGCAAAAATATTATCTAGCATTGGCACAAGGTAAACCTAAAAAGAAGCAAGGCTGGGTGATTGGCGATATGGCTAAATCTCGTCGTAGCATGCATAAGTTGCTACGCACCACAGACAACCCGGCGATTACCCAGTTTTTCTCGCACTCAATTGGAGACGGTGAGCGCCTGTATCTATTAAAACCTCATAGCGGAAAGACGCATCAGTTAAGAGTGGCATTAGCGAGTATAGGTACGCCAATTCTAGGCGATACCCTATACGGCGGCGTGACAGCTGACAGAGGTTATTTACATGCTTACAGTTTAGATTTTCAATACCTAGATCAAGCCTATCGCTATACGGTAGCGCCACCATCTGGTGAGCTATTTGATTCCGCCGCCGTGAAAGAGCAGCTTATGACATGGTCGCAACCTGCTGATTTAGCTTGGCCATCGTTGAAAAAATCCAGCTAAGCCGTAGATGTAAGCTGAATGTTAGCTAATTTTAACCGCTAAGCTAAATCTGTATTAATTCATCTTACTAATATCTGCTTTTGGATTCACAAATCAGCCCATAACGAGTAGGATAGAGCCCCTAAAAACTCCTGCTTTCAGGACAGTAATTTGAGTGACTACATGTTCACTTGATGACAAGATTAAGGGCTGATTTAACGTGCACAAGCGAGCTATTTATCCAGGAACATTTGATCCGGTGACCAATGGTCATGCCGATCTAATTGAGCGTGCGGCAAACCTATTTGAGCACGTGATTATTGGTATTGCAGCCAATCCTTCTAAGCAGCCTAGATTTACGCTTGATGAACGCGTTGAATTATTAAAAACCGTAACCGCCCATCTTGATAACGTTGAAGTCGTTGGCTTTAGTGGCTTATTAGTTGATTTTGCAAAAGATCAAAATGCTAGCGTATTAGTGCGAGGCCTACGCGCCGTATCTGATTTCGAGTACGAATTTCAGCTTGCCAATATGAACCGCCGTTTAAGCCCAGATCTTGAAAGTGTGTTTCTGACCCCAGCAGAAGAGAACTCATTTATTTCATCAACCTTAGTTAAAGAGGTTGCGCTGCATGGTGGCGATGTGAGCCAATTTGTTCACGCCGAAGTGGCCAATGCATTAATGAAAAAGGGCAAATAGCGACCCATGTTGAAGTTTATTAAAGTGAAAACGCTGCAAACATTACCTGCTGCAACACTGATGTTTTCAAGCATGGCTGCTGCAGCGCCATGGGTTGATACTTCTGACATCTATTTGCGTGCCGATATTCAAGCACTGGCCGATGCCGGTGTGATCACAGTACCTGTTAATACTTATCCATTGATGTGGTCTGGTATTGGCGGTGACTTAGCCAAGGTAGAGCCATCAACGTTAACGCCAGCGCTGGTTGATGCTTTTTCGCGGGTGAACTTTTATTACCGTAATGCTATCGATAATCGTGGCAATGCCAGCATTAAGCTTGCTGCCGCTAGCGACCCTGCACGTTTTCAACATTTTGGTTCAGACTATCGCGAACAAGGCGAAGCAACGGCCTCTTATGAATATCTAGGTGACCGTTTTGCTTACAAGATCTCAGCATCAGCCAACTATGATCCGTTAGACGATAAAGAATTCCGTTTTGACGATTCATATCTTGCTATGGCACTGGGTAATTGGATGTTTACCGCCGGCACTGTTGAACAGTGGTGGGGCCCAGGTTTTGACTCGTCACTGCACAAGTCAAATAACGCTAGGCCAATGCCATCATTGATGCTGAGCCGCAATAATGCGCAAGCATTTGAAACACCTTGGTTGTCGTGGTTAGGCCCATGGACTTTGAGTGCTGGCATCAGCATGTTTGAAGAGGAGCGCTATGCTCCTAATGCACTACTGTGGAACTTTAGAGGTTCAATCCGCCCGTTTAAGCAATTAGAAATGGGCGTGTCATGGACTACACAGTTTTGTGGTGAAGGCCAAGAATGTACTTGGGACAGTGCGTTTAAGTCTATTACGGGTCAACGCGATTGTCGCGCGGATAACGTAGATGAATTCGGTTGTTCTAACTATGGTAACCAAATTGCGGGTTATGATATTCGCTTTAGCGACACTTGGTACAACGTGCCGTTTGGGGTTTATTACCAAAGAACTTGTGAAGACGCTAAGAGCTCTGCCCCTTGGGATATCGTAGATTGTGGCTCAATGTTTGGTGCTGATACACGTTTTAACTTCGACGGTCAGCAGTATAAGTTGTTCCTCGAATACACAGATACCATGGTGTTCTGTGGCGAAGATGAAAACGCCTTCAACTGTTTTTATGAGCACTCAACGTATAGAAGTGGTTCACGTTACTACGGTCGCGCACTAGGCAGCACTTACGACAGTGACGCGAATGTCTACGTGTTAGGGTTAATAGGCCAGTTTGCCAATAGTAAAGGTTTTACCTCGTTACTACGTTATGCACAGCTAAACAAAGACGGCAAAAGCCCTACTCACGGCTGGGCGCCACAACCTCTTAAAGAGGACTTGTTGATGTTAGAGCTGAGCTATCGAATGCCTATTTGGTACGGCATGATGAGTGTGGGTGGCACAGTATCTCAATCAGAGTTTGAGGTACAAGAAAGTGACACCAATGCAACGGTATTCGGTACATACGAATATAAGTTTTAATTAACCTCTTAGCATTGAAAAAGCCAACGTTGATACGTTGGCTTTTTTACTGCTGCTGATACTAGATCTGGACAGCTTGGGCGTTTAAACAATGATTGCGGATTGGGTATGAAGCGTTTTGCGAAAATATTGTCAGTTATTACCGTGCTATCGCTGGTTATCTACGCGTTTCAACAAGGCGCATTTGCAACGGTTGCTGATAGTAACTGGATTGCCGATTATTTAGCTGAGCAGGGTGATAAGGGCCTTGTGGTGCTATTTTTTATTGGCGCGGCTTATACCAGTGTTGGTGGGCCAAGGCAGTTTATGGCTTTTGCTTTTGGTTTTGCACTTGGCGGGATAAAAGGCGCGCTAGTGGGGAGCTTATCGGCGCTACTAGGCTGCGTTCTTACCTTCTATTTTGCTCGATTTGTGTTTAGGGATAGCTTAAAAAAACGCTTTCAATCTAAGTTGACTCGCCTAGAGAATTTAATTGTTCAGCGCACGATATTGAAGATGATTATGATCCGTATTTTGCCGCTGAGCAGCAATTTTCTGACCAATCTGGCTGCGGGTTCAACTCACATTAGTGCTTGGCGCTTTTTTACTGGCAGTGGTATCGGTTTTATTCCGCAAATGATGGTGTTTAGTTTTGCTGGAGCAGGACTTGGACTGTCAGACAATACCAGTTTACTAATCAGCGCGGGATTATTTGTGTGTGCCTCAATCATCGCCTTTTACTTGTATAAAACTCGCTTAAGGCAGCAGATAAGCGAGATCATAGAAGAGAAGTAATCTCGCTTAACCATTGTAACTTGATATGCGCTAGCGGGTTATTTTTGCTGGCATAAACTACAGAACACCGTCGCCCGTTGGCCAAGCTTAATTTCACTGAGTAGATGGCCACATTGAGTACAGGTTTCACCGCCACGGCCATAAACGTGCAGCTTTTGCGCAAAGTATCCCGGTTTACCATCGGCATTGGTAAAGTCTTTAAGGGTGGTGCCGCCTTGTTTGATCGCACCAGCAAGGATCTGCTTCACTTCAGCGACTAAAATCTCAATCCGCTCCGCATCGACTTTGCCTGCTTCTGCTTGCGGATGAATCCCTGCCGCAAATAGCGCTTCATTGGCATAAATATTCCCTACACCAACCACAATGTGATTGTCCATTAAACACAGCTTGATGGCCTTTTTCTTGTTAGCCAAACTCTCTAATAGGTATGGGGCATTAAAGGCGTCAGTCAGCGGTTCAGGGCCTAATTTAGCTAATAATGGGTGTGCTTGTTCCGGTAACTCGCACCAGAGCCAGGCGCCGAAGCGTCTTGGATCGTTGTAGCGCAGTGCTTTGCCGCTAGCGAGCACTAAATCGATATGGTCGTGTTTTTCAACCGGGGTTGAAGCAGGCAAAATACGCAGGCTCCCCGACATGCCTAAATGGACAATAGTGGTACCGGCATCAGTGTCGATAAGTAAGTATTTAGCGCGGCGGCGTACATTTCGTATGGTTTGACCAACAATCTGCTTAGCAATTTCAGGTACCGGCCAACGCAGTGACGGATTACGCACAATTAAGTCGGTGACTTGGTTATCAATTAGATAAGGTGATACACCTTGGCGAGTGACTTCAACTTCGGGAAGTTCCGGCATTTATATTCTCTCTTGTTGTTATTTTTCTATGCTGCTATTGATAACTGCCATTACGAGTATTTAGCGTGATCAGTTTACTTGCGCGCGAATAATCGGTTTGAGTGCTTCGCGTAGACTGGGTGGCACTTGATACCAGTTGCCTGCGGGCGACTTTAATAAACCTTGTTGTTGAAACAATACCCACAGCTGCGCATCATCGAGATCATCCACTTGAATCACTAACTCTATCGGTTCACCTGCCGTTTCTGGTTTATCGGTTAGTGCGGAGATATGTACTTGCTGCCAAGCGTTAGCCCACTCTAAGCAGTTGAGCACATTGCTACTGCATTGCCAGCCAGATTGGCGTTTCTGCAACCAATGCTCACCATATTGTAGTTGTGATAATGGCGCCGCTTTATCAAATAGGGCTTGGGTATGCAGTGGTGTTTGTTGGCTGTTTTTTTCAATCACAGTCAGCACGGAGATCATCAGCACGGAGGCGACGATAATGATGGTGTTCCACTTTTTACGTGAGAGTGCCATTGTTTATGTGGTTGTTTGTATGAGTGGTTATTTTATAAGTGTATCTGCAAGTTGGTTTAACCACAAATGGTTGGTTTCAAACTTCGTTTGATGAATTTATCAGGCTGCGCCTGACTTCTAAGTTAGGCTTCGTCTAACAACTTAAGCAATCAAACTTCGTTTGATAATTCTGTCAGGCTGCGCCTGAGTTAAAGGCAATCAAGCTGCGCTTGATAAAGGTCGTGAGCTTCCAGCTCACACTCGGCCAAGAGGGGATCAACAGCAATCCCCTCTTGGATCACCCCTGCCGCCCCTAACGAAGTTGTTGATCCTCAGTCATTTTCGAAAATCGCTATCGCCTCATATTCGCCATCCATGGCTCACCTAAGGCTACCTCGGCATCCATGCCTCGCTCACGCGATTGTTCTTCAATGACTTCGGCAACTTCAATGGGGAGTTGGTGTTTTCTGTGGCTTCTGAGTTAATGTTATTGCTATTCTAGCTTGCTAACTCATTTCATATTTTTCGGTGTATAGTCGCTTAATAACTATGAAATCAGCGATCTAGCTGATACTTGAAGAGAATAATCATGTTACCTAAAGAAATTGCTCAATTGGCTGTGCAGAAGCTAAATAAGAAGTTATCTAACGAGATTTTTTTGATCATTCAGAATGACCGTGAATTGATGCAGGCTTACCTTAAGGCTGTTGAGGCTAGTGGTGTTGAATCGGTAAACCAGCAAATTGGTAAAGAGATTAAGGCTGCTTACCAGTTGGTTAATATCAATAAACGCGAAGATGACCCATCGTGTACTTTGATCAAGAGTCATCAGATGTTTGAGTAACGAGACTCATGCTCGTTTTTTTTAATGTATCAGGCTACGCTTGACCTTTAAGTTAGACTTCGTCTAACAACTTAAGCAATCAAGCTGCGCTTGATAAAGGTCGTGAGCTTCCAGCTCACACTCGGCCAAGAGGGGATCAACAGCAATCCCCTCTTGGATCACCCCTGCCGCCCCTACGAAGTTGTTAATCCTCACTCATTTTCGACAATCGCTATCGCCTCATATTCGCCATCCATGGATCACCTAAGGCTATCTCGGCATCCATGCCTCGCTCACGCGATTGTTCTTCAATGACTTCGGCAACTTCGATGGGGAGTTGGCGTTTTCTGTAACCTTTGAGTCGTTGTTGGTCTTGGTGTGTCTATATTTTCTTTGTCTTCTTTGTCTTTTTATAGGTCTACGCAGAGGTTAAAAGGTTGTGCTTTTCGAACCCAGTGTAGATGCGGCCGTGACCATCCATGACATGGATGTCATGGATGTCATGGTCGAGCCTCCACGGACCCTTTCTTTTATGAAGAGTTACAGCGTGTCACGGTAGAACCTGCAGATACACCTGCCGCAGGCAATTGGAGTCACTTTCGATGGAGAGTTGGTGTTTTCTGTATTATTAAATGTGGTTACTTGAGTGTTCTTTTCTATTGGATAACAGTTTGAAGAGCGATAAGCTAAAGAATATACAATCTGAATAATATTTAAGGTTTTTAAAGTGCTATCTACAGTTTCCTGGTTTGATATATTGAATTTTCTAGCTGCAACTATCACAGTGATTGGTGGGTTTAACTTTTTATTTTCTAAGGCTGCGAATAGTTTTAAACAACAAATAGCAAAGTTAAATCGCAGATTGAGGTTTCATAGAATTGGAAAGTTGAGAGGGCAATACTTTATGTTTAAAAGTATTGATAATGATAATAAATTGTTGATTTCATACTGTGCAAGAAACATAGGATTAGTTGTTTTAATGACTATGCTAATGTGCTTTACCGGCTTTACTTTTCTTTATCTGGAACAAGGTTTATATAAGTTAGTTGGTGGTTTTTATATGTTAGGTATTTTGTCGTTAACTTTTTATCATTTTGATGATTTTGGAACAGTTATTAATGGCTTTAAATCACCGAATAAGTTTTTAAAGAAAAATAGAAGTGATCTAAAAGAACTCAGGATTAAAGGTAAAGAATAGGTAGTGCCAACTTTGTGCTTGGTATAAATCGTAGCATGATATTTTTTAGGGGAATGTAGTTGATAGATATAGACGGAGATAAGTTCTCAAAGCACTATCCTTTTAATGATGATTTAACTTTACAAATTTTAAAGGGTCATCTTTTGGCAGAGGAGATTCTAAGGGAGATATTTAAATTATCGCTCAATCAACCACATGCTTTAGAAGGATCAAATGGTACTTCATTTGAATGTCATCAAGTAATTTGTTTAGTAGAGGCTATCTGCCCTCTAACACCTAAACTTGGTTGGGTTTGGTTGGCGGCAAAGAAACTAAATTCTTTAAGAAATAAGCTTGCACATAGCCTTGAGCCAAAGGGAATTGAGCACAAAGTGACAGATTTAATAAATTACGTTTCAAGCCAAAAATACAGTATGGTTGCTGAAGCTAAAAATAGCGACCCAGAGGCTAGTGAGCTATTTCTTGTTATAATGGCAATATGTGCGGTGTTATCGTCGATAAAGGATGTTCATTCTGCTCAGGCGTAATGCCTATGATAAAACGTGGCTTAGGCTTAAGAGTAAAATAAAACTATTAGTTGTTTTTATTTTACACAGTGTCATGGAACTAAACAAAACCCGACATTTACGTCGGGTTTTATGTATCTAGCGTACAGCTAAGTTAAAACATAAGCTAACAGTCAGCTCTGTGGCTGCAGAAAACACCAGACCACCAACAAGCGAATAAGTAACTGTTCAAGCAACAGTTAACCGCCCGTTGCGTTCATAAACCGCAAGATCTGTGTTTCCCCATTTGGGTCAAAATGGTGCTCTTTTGGCTTGTGTTGAATGCCGTCTAGAATCGCCACTTTTAGCTTTTCAATATCGCCGGGGAATTCACGCACTATCGCTTTTAAATCTACCGAGTTTTCATTGCCTAAACACAATAACAATCTGCCTTCTACGGTGACGCGGACGCGGTTGCATTCGTGGCAGAAGTTGTTGCTGTGGGGCGAGATAAATCCTACGTGGATGTCGCTGCCGGGCATGGTGAAGTAACGCGCTGGGCCACCTGTGCGGCGGTTTGACTGAATAAGCTCATAACGCTCGCTGATGATGTCTTGAATTTCTTTGCTGCTGCAATGGCGGCTGCGCTTGCGCTCATCGATGACGCCTAATGGCATCTCTTCGATAAAGGCGATATCGAGGTCGCGTTCGCGGCAAAACTCGATGAGATCTAAGACTTCATCATCGTTTTGACCACGCAAAATCACTGCGTTGATTTTAATCTTCTTAAAACCTGCGGCGATGGCGGCGTCGATGCCGGCGATGACGCGGTCGACTTTACCGTTGCGGGTTAAGCTGGTGAATAAGTCTGGTTTTAGAGTGTCGAGACTAATATTGAGTCGATTTAAGCCTGAGTCGTGCATCTCTGCGGCGAAGCGGGTTAAACGCGAGCCGTTGGTGGTCATCGACAACTCTTCAAGTCCGGGGAGTTTACCCAGTAGTTTGACCAATTGATCACAGTCGGTGCGCACTAACGGTTCGCCACCCGTTAGGCGGATTTTCTTTACACCTAATTCGGTAAAGGCTTGTGCGACCCAAGCTAACTCTTCAAGACTAAGAACATGTTCTCGGCTTAAAAAGCACGGATCTTCGCTCATGCAATACACGCAGCGAAAATCACAGCGGTCAGTGACTGAAAGGCGCAGGTATTCTACCGTGCGACCAAAAGTGTCAACGATCAAACTCATACTGGCTACCTACATGACCTCTTAAAGGAGGTCGGCAAAAGGTTGAATATAAACTGTGTCACCTGGATTTAACTGGTCATCTTTCTCGCCTATCACGATGAGACAGTTTCCTTTTACCATAGAGCTAAGCATCCCTGAGCCCTGAGCACCTGTTGTAGTTACATGTAACTTGCCGTCTGCCGCTAAGTGATACACGCCGCGTGTAAACTCGGTGCGGCCTGTGCGGCTACGTAGCGGTTTGTCGGTAATCGCTGGCACCATGGTATGGCTCCAGTTTTGCTCACCGGCAAGCTTGCGAATGGCTGGCTGTACAAACTGTAAAAACGATACCATTACCGCGACTGGGTTACCTGGTAAACCGAAGAATAAGCTATCGTCGATTTGACCAAAGGCCAGTGGGCGACCCGGACGCATATTGATGCGCCAGAAGTTAATTTGTCCAACTTGTTCTAGTACGGTTTTAATGTAATCGGCATCGCCGACTGATACACCGCCTGAACTGATCACGATATCAGCTTTGGCTGCGCCATCTTTTAACGCTTGCGCCAGTGCTGCTTCAGAATCTTGAATAATGCCTAAATCAATGACTTCACAACCTAGCTTTTTCGCCATTGATTTAATGGTGTAGCGGTTTGAGTCAAAAATGCAGTTGGTTTTTAGGGGCTCGCCTGGCTGGCAAACTTCATCACCGGTTGAGAATACAGCGACTTTTGGACGCTTAAATACCGGTAACTCACCAAAACCTAATGAGGCTAATAAGCCTTGCTCTGCAGCGTGTAGACGAGAATGTGCGGCTAAGGCGGTTGCACCTTGAGCAATATCTTCACCGGCTTGGCGTACGTGTTGACCTAGGCTCATGTCGCCTTCAAAGCTAACTGCGCCGTCTTGCTCGTTAGCAAGTTCACGTAGTTGAATGGTGTCTGCACCTGCCGGTAGTGGCGCGCCTGTCATGATGCGCACGGCTTCACCATTAGCAATGGTGCCGTTATAAGCGTGGCCTGCCATGACTTCGCCAACCATCTTGTATGATGCATTTGCTGTGTCGCTTAGCTTAAATGCGTAGCCGTCCATCGCTGAGTTAGTGTGCTGCGGCACATCCACAGGAGAAATGGCGTCGCTTGCCAGTACGCGGTTTTCTAATTCGTCCAGATCAACTGACTCGATAGCGGTTACTGGTTTTACGTAAGAAAGAATTTTATCAATACCTTGGCGAACTGACAGCGTAGTGCTGGTATCGAGTTCACAGCCACAAGCTGGCGCCATAGGCAGATCAACAGGGCAAGGCTGCCACGCGGCAATGTATTCGCCGACGTAGTCGGCAATTTGCGCTACATTGTTGATATCTAAACGGCGCAGTTCACTCGGTAATTCGGTGTCATCACAGCAAGCAATCGCTTGGATGTTATCGTCGTGAGTATGGATGAAAGGCTTGCCGTGTGCGGCGCGATGCAGTTCTATCTTAGGAAGTTCGAGCTTTTTAAAACCTTCAACAAGGACGATATCAACCTTGTCGGCTTCAATCTGTTTTAGCAAATGCGGTAACTCAGGGTCGCCGTCTTTGGCATCTTCAGTCATTAACGCCCAGCGCACATGAGAGGCAACTAGCATCTGCTTTGCGCCAGCTTTGCGCATTTCGTAGCTGTCTTTGCCTGGAATATCGACATCGAAGTTATGATGAGCATGCTTAATGACTGCGAGTCGCACACCACGGCGATTAAGCTCTGGGATTAATTGCTTTAATAATGTGGTCTTGCCTGTGCCGCTGTAGGCACAGAATCCGAGTACTGGGATCGGTAACGGATTAGTAAAAGGTATGCTCATTTACACCTCTAGTGATTTTCTTCATTAGCTATGGCATCGCCTAGCTGCTGTTTTTGTTCTGGTGTGTTTACGTTTACAAACGCATTGGGCTGATCGGCAAACTCAGCGACGACATAATGGTGCTTGGCATACCAAAAATCGATTTTGCGTTCTCCAGCATCTAAAAAGGCTTTCATTGATGCACGTAAACTCGGCTTTAGCAACATAACTACAGGTTGCTCGCGCTTGCCGTCACTTGCTACTGCAAGTTCAGCATCTTCAGCCGTTAATTTCGCTAGCATTCTAGCGACTAAATCAGTTGGTAACAGTGGGCAATCGCAAGGAACGACCAATAAATATTCTGCATTAGTCTCGCTCATTGCGGTGATCATGCCAGCCAATGGGCCTAAATAGCCGCTATCTTGGTCACTGAACACTTTAAAACCGAACTCAGAATAACGGTTTTGGTTACGATTTGCGTTGATCAGGATCTCCTTAACTTGAGGTTTTATCCGATCAATAGCATGTTTAATCATTGGCTGATCTCTCAGTTCGACTAAACCTTTATCGTTTCCACCCATACGTCTGGCCATACCGCCAGCAAGGATTACTGCATCAACTTGTGCTGCCATTACTGTTACCTAATTATTTGTTGCTGTTTTTACTGAAAAATTGCTAATGAACCTATCCTACCGATACGTGCAAACTTGTCGAAAGTTCAACCTGAGTATCATCAACGCAGTTAAAAGCACTGACATTGTCGGTGGTGATGGTTTTATTGCTAACAAGCCAAGCATGATCGCATACTTTAGTTAACATACAAGTCTGATGGCTACTAATTAGCATACCAGTGCCTTGTTGTTTTAAGTCGGTGATCATTTGCAGCACTAAATGCTGAGAATGCTTGTCCATATTGGAGGTGGGTTCATCAAGCATTAATAGCTTAGGCTGGATGATCCAAGCTCTAGCAATGGCTAAACGCTGCTTTTCACCGCCAGACAAGCTTGATGCGGCTTGGCTTAATAGATGGCGCAACTGCGCTTTATCAATTGCTAGCTCAGTGCGGGCTTTTAGCTGCTCTTTATCTGCGGTTAAAAACCTCAGTGGATACGTTAGGTTATACAACACACTGCCTTCAAACAGGTAAGGGTGCTGGTGCAAATACAGTGCTTTACCGGTAATAGACTTACTGCGCCACCAAGGAGCCATCGCAAAACCTTCGGCGTAAATTGTGCCTTTAGAGGGCTGATTAAAGCCAGCTAGTAACTTCATTAACGTGGTTTTGCCGCAGCCATTATCACCTTGCAGGTGGATCACGCGGTTTTGTTCAAACACTAATTTCTCTGCGCTAAAAAGATGCTTATCTTCAAAGCGCATATCAATATTCTTCGCAATGATTCTTGCTGTGTTTGTGGCTTTTTTCGCTGCCATTATAGTCGTCATTGGTTAATGACTCCTCGGCTCAGCTTTGCCTCTTAGTGTACCTAAAGCAAAGTTTAAAATAAGTGCAAGTACCAGTAGTACTAGCCCGAGTGCAATAGCTTGGGCAAAGTCACCTTTACTGGTTTCCAATGCGATAGCTGTTGGAATGTTTCGTGTCACCCCTGCAATGTTGCCACCAACCATCATAGAACAACCAATTTCAGTCAGAATACGACTAAAGGCAGCAACAATAGCTAATAATAGTGGAACTTTCAGCTCTCTGCAGACAGCCCATATAGCGCTGAGTGCTGGTGCGCCTAGGGTGCGAGAGGTTTCCCAGGCTCTGCGGTCAACACTGGTAAAGGCGGCTTGGCTCATAGCAACAAGCACTGGTGCGCAGATCATCATCTGCCCCAATATCATACCTTGCTGGGTAAATAGCCATTTTAAATCGCCTAGCGGACCCATGCGTGTCAGTAGAAGGTAAACCAAAAGGCCAATGACAACTGTGGGGATAGACTGCAGAGTTTGGATAAGGTTGGTGACTAACCAGCGGCCCGGAAAACGGGTAAAGGCCAATAGAAAGCCCAGCACCATAGAGGGCAGAAGCGTAATCGCCAAAGCCGCAAAAGATACCGCAAAAGAAACGGAAATAATGGACCACACTTCGGGGTCCAATGAAAACAGCAGGCTTAACGCCTGCTGTATAAGGGCTAACCAGCCTTCATTCATTCGCTATATGTTGCCTTGAACAATTGTTCTCCCTGAACCTTGTAATTGTTGATCATGCCTTGCGCTTCAGCGCCGATCAGCCAGTCACTTAGTGCTTGAGCACCTTTGTGATTTAGCGTTGGGTACTTAGTTTCGCTGATTAGGATGATTTGGTACGGGTTAGCGAGTGCTGGGCCGCCATCAAAATCAACTGCTAGGTCTATTTTACCTGAATAAGCAACGAAAGTACCACGGTCAGATAGCGTATAAGCCTCTAATTCGCTAGCCATTAATAGCGTTTTGCCCATACCTTGACCAACTGAAGTGTAGCCTTTGAAGTCAGGAGTGATTTTAGCATTCTTCCATACTAGTAGTTCTTTCATGTTGGTGCCTGAATTGTCACCGCGTGAAATGAAAGGCACACCTGATTTAGCGATTTTAGCAAAGGCTTCTTCAGCAGTTTTGCTTGAACGGATTTTAGCTGGGTCGCTCTTAGGACCAAGAACTACGAAGTCATTTTCCATAATGCCACGTGGTAGACGGCCGTAACCTTCTTCAACGAATTTTGCTTCAGCGCCTGGAGCGTGAGTCATAACCACATCAACGTCGCCTTGGCGAGCAAGTTTTAGCGCCTTACCTGTACCTGTTGCAATAACTTGCACTTTGTAGCCAGATTCAGCTTCAAACTTTGGTAATAGGTTCTTTAGTAGGCCTGAATTTTCAGTACTGGTAGTTGTAGCAAGCTTAATCACTTCATTAGCTTGAACTGGCATACCAACAAATAGTGCTGCGGTAACCGCAAGACCAATAGCGCGTTTAAGGTTTAACATTTTAGCTCCTATGGAAAATAAAATAGACCTCTCGATACCTGAGGGTCTGAACAAAATCGAATACCCCCGTTAAAAGCAAGTTTGATGCCATACTTAGATTGCATTATTTGAGTTCACACTTGTATCACTTGTGTGATCCAGATCCCGTCGGTGGCAGAAAAGTCACAGACATTATGTCCCAAGATCGCGATTACATGGTTCATAGTGACCAATTTAGACGAGTTCGATGATAGACTCTGTATATAATGAGTCAAAATGTCCGCCTGACAGACAAGGTGGGACAGAGAATGAATAATATGAAGCCACTTCCTTCCGCTGTATCTGTATTGATTGTTGATGATGAGCCAGGCATGCGCAGCTTTTTGAAAAAAGCGTTAGCCAAGAAGTTTGCCTTAGTTGAAACGGCATCGAGTGTTGAAGATGCTGAGCAGCTACGTTCGCGTTGCCATTTTGATCTGCTAATTGTCGATATTCGTCTGCCAGGCCGTTCTGGTATTGAATGGCATGAGGCATTGAACGATCAAGAAAGACGTTCAGACATCATCTTTATGACAGGTTACGCTGATATGGATGTGGCTATTAAAGCGCTGCGCGCCGGTGCGTCAGACTTTATTATGAAACCATTCCACCTTGAGCAGATGATGAAAGCGGTTGACCGCTGTATTGAACGCCGTCTGTTAAAGCGTGAAAACCTGATGTTACGCCGCGAAGTGTCATTCAATCAATCTTCAACCATTATTGGTCAAAGCGATGCCATGACCGAGGTTAAGCACGTTATTGAACGTGTCGCGCCAACCAATGCTGTGGTGCTGATAGAAGGTGAATCGGGTACAGGTAAAGAGTTAGTGGCTCGCCAGCTGCATATCCTTAGTGGTCGCCAAGGACCGTTTGTACCGGTTAACTGTGGCGCGATTGCCCCAGAGTTACTCGAAAGCGAGCTATTTGGCCACTCAGCCGGTGCGTTTACTGGTGCTAAGGGTAATCGTGAAGGTCTATTTAGTTTTGCTTCTGGCGGTACAATCTTCCTTGATGAAATCGGTGAAATGCCGCTGAAGATGCAAACGGCATTATTACGTGTGCTGGAGCAACGTACCATTCGCCCTGTCGGTAGCGAGAAAGAGATCAATATTGATGTGCGCGTTCTAGCGGCAACTAACCGCAAGTTATCTGAAGAAGTGGAAGCGGGTAACTTTAGACGTGATCTATATTATCGCTTGAACGTACTCGACATTGTGATTCCGCCACTGCGCGAACGTCCTGAAGATATTGTTGAGCTAACGCATCACTTTACCTGCCAATTAGCGGCAGAGTTAGGCGTAAAAGAAGTTGTTTGGAGCCATGAAGATTTATTAAAGCTGCAACAGCACGAATGGCCGGGTAATATTCGCGAACTACGCAATATGATCGAACGTTGCATCTTGTTAGGTAAGCCGCCTGCAGAGTACTGGAAGGTTCAACCTAAAGCGGAAATGGCAGTCGAGTCAGGTTATCCATTACAATGGGCGCTTAAAGATGTTGAGCGTGACCATGTAACTCGAGTCGTTGATCTGCACGGTGGTAATAAATCTGCGGCAGCACGAGACCTAGGGGTTTCACGTAAGACGTTGGATCGTAAATATAAAGAGTGGTTTGGCGGTGACGCCGACAAAGAAGAATAGTTATTACAAAGTCACTCTAAGGGGAGTCTAGGTGTCGTTTTTTTCCAATATGTTTGGTGTTAGCTGGCAACAAATGCAGGCTAAGGTGCGCTATCGCATCTTGATTTTAACCCTGTTGCCTATTTTGCTAACACTGGTGAGTTTGGTTTTTATTACTATCTATTGGAATATTAGCTACACAGGCAAACAGCTGTTTATGAAGGTCAAAGCCGATTTGACCGTGGCAAATAGCACCCTAATAACAGTACAAGACAATCAAGAAAAGCAGCTTGAGCTGGTAATGGAGTCTTGGCCATTTCAAAATGACTTTAGACAGATAAACAAAGACTCGAGTGTGCAGCAGGCTAATCTGCAGCAGGTATTAGATAAAGCGAAGAAAGATCTTAATTTAGACTTCTTACGTCTTATCAACGTATCTGATGCTGCTGCCGATCCTGATTTACGCCAGATGCTACCGCATATTGAAGGAACCGAGCCTTTTTCTGGACTTATGGTACTTGAGCCTAGTCGCTTGGCACGGATTGATCCTGAACTTGCCGACAGAGCTAAAGTGACCGTGATGAAAACTCAGCGGGCGCAAGAGCCGATTAAACATGAAGAGAAGCGCGGTTTACTTAGCCGTAGCTTACTACCTGTCGTCGGTGTAGATGGTCATGTGGCTTGGTATCTCGACGGTGGGATCATGCTAAACCGCGATACCCGTATTGTTGACCATATTCGTGACTTGGTTTACGACAAAGGCACATTACCTGAACGCTCTATCGGTACTGTGACTATTTTCCTCGATAATATCCGTATTAGTACTAACGTGCCGCTGCACTTCTTTCCTAAAGGTGATGACCAGCAAGGCCGTGCCTTGGGTAGCTTAGTGTCATCAGAGGTGCGTGAAAAAGTACTTAATCAAGGCCTGCTTTGGGTCGATCGTGCGTTTGTATTTAACGATTGGTTTATTTCAGCTTATTCCCCGCTTGAAGATATCAACGGCAAGCGTATTGGTATGATCTACACTGGCTTTTCAGAGTCACCATTTATCCATAACTACCTGCTGAACATTATCGAGCTCGGCACCATTTTGATGTTGGTACTACTGGTATCGGGTTGGTTAGTTTATCGTGGTGCTTACAGCTTATTACAACCCATTGAACGTATTCACCATGTGGTGAAAGCGGTGCAATCTGGACGCAACTTACGTATCGGTTCATTAGGTTTAGATAGTGATAATGAACTATCTAACTTGGCCGAGCAATTTGACCGTATGCTTGATCTATTGCAGCGTCGCAATAGCCAAATTCAAGCGGCGGCAGAACAACTAGAAGTTAAAGTAGAAGAGCGTACTCGCAGCTTACAAGAGAAAACTGAGGAGCTACAAGCTAACGTAGCACTGCTTAACGAGACCCGTCAGCAGTTGGTGATCAATGAAAAGCTAACCGCGCTGGGTGAGTTAACAGCGGGTATTGCCCATGAGATAAATAACCCAACGGCGGTGATTTTGGGCAATATGGAGCTGCTTAAGTACGAGTTAGGCGATCTAGCTGACGATGTAGAAGAAGAGATTGAGCTGGTTATTCAGCAGGTTGGTCGTATTAGTACGATTATCCGTAGCTTATTGCAATATAGCCGTCCTGGTGAGTTTAACGCGCCACTTGAAATGCACCAGATCACGCCAATTATCGAAGAGATGTTGGTGTTGGTACGTCATTCAATTCAAAAGCAGCAAGTAGTACTTAATCAAGATCTTAACGCTAGCTATCCTATTCAAGTTAACCGTCCGCAGTTATTGCAGGTATTGATTAACTTGGTAGTAAACGCGGCTCACGCAATGAACGGTAAGGGCCAAATCTGGATCCGTACTTATGATTGGGTACAGCAGGGTGAACCGGTTGGAGTAAAAATTGAAGTTGAAGATGAAGGTAAAGGAATTCCTGAAGAGGAACTTAACCGTATTTTTGACCCATTTTATACCACACGTAAAGATGGTACCGGCTTAGGCCTATCGCTTAGTTACGGTATTATTAAACGTATTGGTGGCACCATTGAAGTTAGCTCGACGGTAGGTAAGGGCAGCTTATTTACGATTGGTTTGTACCATAAAGCAATTGAAGACCAGAGCAACGCGCCATACGAGGGGCTACAGTTCAATGGCAAGCACTCGGGCATGTCTAGAGAATAAAGTTTTTCATCATTAGCTGGGCATTCGTCCCGGCTATTTTTCCTTGTTTATCACACCTTGTTTCATGCAAAAAATGCCGAGATAATAATTCTGGCTATGAAGAAAAAGTATGTGAGCAATGTGGTGCAGCCACATCAATCGTTGAGGCTAATCGTTATTTTGTTTTAGGCAA
>NZ_JBFRNX010000005.1:17608-111291 GCF_041471165.1 Shewanella sp. 10N.261.52.F9 | reverse complement strand
AGGTCATTTCCAGGCGCCTATTTTACTCGTTAAGAGTAGTGAAGAAGCCACCTTATTAAGGTGGCTTTTTTGCGTTTGGGCATTTGTAAAATATTGAACGCTATCTTATCTGAATACAGCTACCCGTTAAGGTGGCAGCTTCACTTAAAGTAGGCATAAATGCCTCCCCCCGATGTCACCCCGCCGCTGAGCAGGGTCCCCAGCTTGCTGGCAGTTATATTGCTCCTGCAATAACTGCATTTCCGCCATCCTTGGCGGTCACAGCTGCTACGCGCTACAAGATTGCAATGTACTTCGTACATTAAGCGCAACCTCTTCGCCCCCATGTGTTCGCTGCGCGAACCGAGGGCGATTATATGCTCCTGCATAATCGACACTTCCCACATCCATGTGGGTCGTAGGTCATTTTCAGGCGCCACTTTGATTTCACTTTTGTAAAAGTGAAGACAAAACTGAATTCTTGAAAGAGAAGCGAGAGAGTCCACTACGATGTAGCGGGCTTTTTCATTTTTGTCTGGACGCTTTATTACTAGAATTGACCACTCGAACATGGGGAAATAAAAAGCCCGAATGCAGTGAGCATGTGTTTGCTGCACGAACTACGAGAGTTGATTGTTTCCCGCAGCCAAAAGCAAAAAAGCCCGCTTTTGTGGCGGGCTTTTTAAATCTGTAATTTGTAATCGTTGAAACTAACTAAGGATCTTTTCTAAGATCGCTTTATTGGCTTCAGGAAATTCATATTGAATTAGTTGGTCTTTTGCTACCCAACAAATTTCTTGGCCTTCTAAGCCCTTTCCTTCGCCACTAAAATTGGTTACCCAGTGTATGTCGAGGAATACCTTTTTATCGCCATAGTCATGATGGATCTCCATCAATGGTTCGGTATCTACTACATCTAAATCAACTTCTTCTTTAAGCTCTCTAATTAGCGCTTCAGAAGTCGATTCTAGTTTTTCCACCTTACCGCCTGGAAACTCCCATTTACCACCTTGGTGTAGTTCTTGTGGTCGCTTAGCTAGCAAAATTCTTTTATGAGGATCTTGAATCACGCCGACTGCAACATGTATTATTTTGCTCATTAATGCTTTCCATCATCAGATGGACCATCGACGAAGAAGTCCGCTTCGTCATAACCTAGCTGGTCTAACATTTCTGGATCAAACTCAGGTTTTACTGGAATAGCATGTTTCTCTGAAGCCCAATCACCTAGATCGATAAGCTTACAACGGTCGCTACAAAAAGGTTTAAATTTCGATTCAGCATTCCAAGCTACAGAGGCCTGACAAGTCGGGCATTTTACAGTTAAAGACATAATTGACCTTGTCAGTGATAAAGCTGACTTTTAAAAAGTGTATATGGGATTTTAAAGCGTTAGCTACAGGTTGCCAACTCGAATTCTATTGCTTGATCAGAATGTTTTTGTTCATCAAATTGTACGAAGTGAATCGCATAACGGTTTCTGTGGCCGCTAATAGTAGGGTAGCAGCCATACTCGGCTGCTAGTCTTACTCGGATCAGTGAAAGTGCCTGGCTGCTAGTGCCTTGAAAAAACCCGCCAGAAGCCTCTTTGACTTCATAGCTTGTGGTTTGTCTAGTTAAATCTAGCAATAACTTAACTGGAGAAAGTAAAGAGGCAAAGTGGCTCATCCAATCTTGGTATTCTTGTTGACGTTCACTCCAAGGTTTAGCTAGCCAATAATGGAGTTGAGGCAGGTCAAAGTTACAGCTCGCACCAGGCATATTAAATCTTTGCCTTAACGCTGATAAGAAACGGTTCCGTTTTAACTCGTTGCCGGGTCGTTGAGCTACCTGAAGAACATCTCTTGCAGCGCTTAGTTTATCTATATAAAGCGCAAGCTGTTCGTCGTTAATTGCGGGGAGAGATTGCCATTTTGATAAGGCGAATAGCTGCCTATCAAGGTCTTGGAGTACTTCGCCGCGATAGTCACAACGTTCAGTTAGTTCGAATAATGAAAATAGCGGGTAAAAGCATCGATGCTGATGATCGTGATCTAAGTTAGCCTGTAATTGTTCTGCAAGATATTCTAGGCGCAGATAGCTACGGGTTTTTTCATTGAGCGGCTGTTCATAGATCAATTTAGTCATGGCGTTATTCAAGCATTACTAGATAATTTTAAATAAAAGTTATGTAGTGCTTCTACCTTGCACTTTAACGCCGATATCTCTCCCTGGTTGTCTATGACATCATCAGCTTTTGACAGTTTCTCGGCTCTTGAAGCCTGACTGCCTATTATATTTTTTACGTGTTGAGCGGTTACTAAATCTCTATCAACCGTTCTTTTTTGTTGTAACTCCGGCGAAATATCCACCAAAAGTGTTCGATCTACTAACCTATCTAACCCATTCTCAAATAGCAAGGGCACGACCATAATTACATAATCAGATTGTGCTTCTTTACACTGTTGTAGCATCGATTCTCTAATCATTGGGTGAAGTAGAGAATTTAACCAAAGTCGTTCTGAATCATTATTGAAAATGACTTCTCTTAATTTTGCTCTATCTAAGCCGCCATCAGCCGATAAGATTTGCTCACCAAAATGAGTGACAATTTCTTTCAGACCATCAGAACCAGTTGCTACTACATCTCGAGCAACGATATCGGCATCGACTAGAGTAACGCCTTGTTCGGCGAAAATATTGGCAACCGTTGTTTTACCGCTGCCGATACCGCCAGTAAGACCGATAATGTAATCAGCCATAGTGTGTTTCCCTGTCGCTTTATAAGGTAGAAAGGTACCAGTTTGTAATGCTTTCACCCCATATCATGGCTATCCAGCCAGCAGCTGCGATATAAGGGCCAAATGGAATTGGGTTACCTTGATTAAGCTTTTTGAAGATAATAAGAGTGATACCAACGACGGCACCGACTAGTGATGACAGCAAGATAACAAGTGGCAATACCTGCCAACCAAACCAAGCGCCGAAAACAGCAAGTAGCTTAAAGTCACCATAGCCCATGCCGTCTTTGCCAGTTAGTAACTTAAATAACCAGAACACGCTCCATAGACTTAAGTAACCTGCCGCTGCACCAATCAAAGCATCTGAAGTACTAGTGAAGGTACCTGATAAGTTAACAATCAGGCCTAGCCATAATAAAGGGAGAGTAATTTGGTCTGGCAATAGCATTTCGTCTAAATCAATGCCGGTTAGCGCAATCAGGCAAAAAGTCAGTAATGTGGTTAATGCGAACTCGATAGTAGGGCCAAAGTGCCAAGCTAGAAAAGCGACTAATGTGCCGGTAATGAATTCTACAATAGGGTAACGAGCTGAGATTGGGTTGCTACAGGAGGCGCATCTCCCCTTAAGCATTAGCCAACCTAAAATAGGCAAGTTATGTATAGGCTTGATATTGGCCTTACATTTTGGACAGGCAGAGCCTGGAATAACGAGGTTATACTTTTCAGGGAAGCCATCGATTGGGGCTTCTAATTGTTTTTTGTTAGCATCAAAAATCTGTTGCTTGTATTCACTTAGGTAATGATTACATTCTTGCTGCCAGTCTCGCTTCATCATCACTGGTATACGGTGAATCACCACATTTAAAAAGCTACCGATCACAGCGGCAAATACAAAGCTTAATGCGATAAACAGCCAAGGATTTTGGCTAAAAACAGAAATAAGTTCAGTCATTATTTTTCTTTTATTGTAAAAGCTACTTTGATAACGCAGCTTGGAACGAATATAAGCTACGTTTTTGTAAGGCTCTTATCCTACAACATTACCCATTTCAAAAATAGGTAGGTACATGCCGACAATTAGGCCGCCCACCACGGTACCAATCACTACCATCATTATTGGTTCAATTAGACTCGATAAGCCATCAACCGCATCATCTACTTGCATTTCATAGATATTAGCAACCTTGTTAAGCATGTTATCGAGTGAGCCGGACTCTTCACCAATCATGACCATTTGAATCAACATGTCAGGGAAAAGCCCAGTTGTACGCATAGCGACATTCATTTGCATGCCAGACATAACCTCAGTACGGATTTTCAAAATCGCTTTCTTATATACGGCGTTGCCTGACGCACCTGCAGCAGACTCTAGACCATCGATTAATGGCACACCTGCTGCAAATGTTGTTGCTAAAGTGCGGGCAAAACGTGCCATAGCGCCTTTATGCAAGATATCGCCAATAGCGGGGATTTTTAAGATGACTTCATCCACTCTGTCTCTAAACAATTGAGAGTTTTGATGGGCACGTTTGAAGCTCCAAACACCTATAATGATCGCTATGACAAAAATATACCAAGATGCCTGTAACCAGCGAGATATATTAATAATAAACTGGGTAAAGGCGGGTAACTCTGCTCCGAAACCATTAAAAATATCTTCAAACTGAGGCACAACAAATAATAGTAGTAAGGCTGTTACTAGGATAGCTACAACGACAACAGCAGCAGGGTAGAACATGGCTTTTTTAATTTTTGATTTTAATGCTTCCGATTTTTCTCGGTAAGTTGCAATTCGATCAAAAACTTGATCAAGTGAGCCTGAATGCTCACCGGCGCCGACAAGATCGACATAGAGGTCATCAAAATACAGTCTGTGTGGCCTTAAAGCCTCTGACAGAGGAATACCTGATTGTACATCGTTAACGATAGTCGCTAAAAGCTCGCGCATTTTAGGTTTTTCATGGCCTTTCCCCAACAACTCTAAAGTCGTCACAATGGGTACACCAGCCGCAAGCATAGTGGCTATCTGGCGAGTAACCATGGCGATATCCATGGGTTTGATTTTCTTTTCCGATTTGAACAGCGGCGGAGATTTCTTACGGACGCCTTTTGGGATGACACCTTGAGCTTTTAATTGGGCGCGAATTTCAGCACTTGATATACCTCTAAGTTCGCCTGATGTTTTTCCACCATCACGATTGGTGCCATTCCAGGTATAAGTGACAACTTTAGGTTGGCTTTTTTGGGCTTTTTTCCTCTCACGAGCTTGCTTTGATGATTTAGTTGCAATTGCCATAGCGGCCCTTTTATTGTCTTATTTTGAGGTGCGCTTTAATTTTGTTTAAGTGTACGATTGGTTGCTCGAGACTACATCAATAATTAAAAACTGGTTACGCGGTTTATCTCTGCAATGCTGGTCACGCCTTGAATAACTTTTAATAGGCCTGAATCTCTAAGGTCACGCATGCCCTGAAGTTTGGCTTGTTTAAGTATTTGTAAGGAGTTGCCACCTTCCATAATCGTGCGGGCAATTTCATCCGACATCTTCATGACTTCATAAATACCAACTCGACCTTTATAGCCAGCAGAACAAAGGTCACAACCAACTGGTTTATGCGGAGTGATACCTGTATCGATTTGCTGTTGAGTAAACCCCAGTTTTAACAGTGCATCAGCTGGGATATTTTCAGGCTGTTTGCAGTTAGGGCATAAGCGGCGTGATAGACGCTGGGCAATAATCAAGTTTACTGAGCTGGCAATGTTATAGCCTGGCACGCCCATGTTGATTAAGCGAGTCAGGGTTTCTGCTGCCGAATTGGTGTGCAAGGTTGATAGCACTAAGTGACCCGTTTGCGCCGCTTTAATGGCAATTTCAGCCGTTTCTAAATCTCGAATTTCACCAACCATGACCACATCAGGATCTTGACGTAAAAATGAGCGCAGAGCGGACGCGAATGTCAGTCCGGCTTTTAAATTAATATGGACTTGGTTAACGCCTTCGAGGTTAATTTCTACCGGATCTTCCGCGGTTGATATATTGCGCTCTTCAGTATTAAGAATGTTCAGCCCGGTATAGAGGGAGACGGTTTTACCTGAACCTGTAGGTCCGGTTACCAAAATCATCCCTTGGGGTTTTTGTAGCATCTCTTCATAAAGCAGTCGTTGATCATCTTCATAACCTAACTTTTCAATGCCAAGCTGAGCAGATGATGAGTCAAGGATACGCATTACGATTTTCTCGCCCCAAATAGTAGGCAGGGTACTAACACGAAAATCGATAGATTTACTGCGTGATAGCTTCATCTTAATTCGGCCATCTTGTGGTACGCGGCGCTCGGCAATATCAAGTTTGGACATTACTTTTAAACGGGCAGAAATGCGACCGGAAAGATTAACTGGCGGCTCGGATACTTCATGCAAGATGCCATCAATACGAAAACGAATGCGGTAGCGCTTTTCATAGGGCTCAAAATGTAAATCTGATGCTCCTTTACGTATGGCATCGGTAAGAATTTTATTAATATAGATGACAATAGGGGCGTCATCTTTGCCGTCATTATCTTGCTCTTGTTCACGCTTATCGGTATCGGTAACTTCAATACCTGCAAGAGATTCTTCATCTATAGTGCTTAAATCTAAGCTACTAAGATCATCTTCTAGGATGCTTTCAAGCGCCTTATCTAGCTTATCATCTTCAACCAAAATAGCTTCGGTGTGCAGGCCAGCACTGAACTGAAAGTCTTCCAAGGCTGCGATATTGGTCGGATCGGATGTTGCAATAAATAAACGGTTACCGCGTTTAAAAAGCGGAATGCAGCGGTGCTTTTCAATTAGTTTTTTGTTTATAAACTCTTCTGGAATCGTACTAATATCAAATTCATTGAGATCGAGCAGTGGCGTGCCATATTCCTCATAGCAAAGTGCAGCAATTTGTTGAGAAGTAATAAGATTGCTTTTTATTACTGAAGTAACTAGAGAGGTTTTCTGTTTACGCGAATTTGAAATTGCGGATGTAATTTGCTCTTCGCTAAGCAAGCCTTTGCGAATAAATAGTGTAGATAAGCCTAGGTGTAAACCTGTTGTTGGCATTATTAAGCCTAATCTAGATCCCAATACAGAGACATTTTTAGTGGCTCTGTATTGGGAAGCTTCTTATTGCTGATTATATTTTACAAACGCCAGAAGTTTCACAGTTACCTGCCCAAGTCCATGTAACAGCTAGAGTGTCTGCATTAATAGCAGGTGAAAGGGTTAAAGTATTTGACTTTGCTCCCAGGTTTGCAGAACCCGTTAATGTTAATACACCAGCAGCTATAGCAGCCTTAGTTACATTCTCATCAGTTTGCATTGATGCCGCAGTTGGAACGCCATTGCTGCCTAGTGCTATACTTGAAACCGCTGTAATTTCGCCAGTTTGTACCGCAACTTCTACCGCTGTTTTGTAAGACATTGCAGCATTAACAAGACCGCTAGCTCGAGCACTTCTTGTATAGTCTTGATAAGCAGGCAGTGCAATCGCTGCCAAAATACCGATAATTGCTACAACAATCATCAATTCAATTAGGGTGAAACCCTTAGCGTTGTTCATTTTTGATTTATTCATCATTCTGTTCATCTTAGTGTTCATGTCTATCTCCATTAGAAAGCTTTTTGAATTGCTGATTTAATCAATAATGGCTAACCTGCACCTTCAGCCTATACCCTGAAACAAAGGGTTTGCTTTTTGTCGAATAAGGTTAGCGCTGATGTGAAAATCATCATTCAGTCTATGTGTGCGTCAACCCTGCTGAGTGCTCCTGCGTTAGCGTGTCGCTGTATCCAAACTGACTATGCTTCTTACGCATAGTGCGACGACGAGGCATCCGTCTATCCTATTGTTTAAATTCAAATTTAATGTCTAGTTAAATTTGAATTTAAAACCTTCAACTCAAACTCAACTCAAACTAAAAGCTAATTCAAACTGAAATTTAAAAATTAAAGCTAGGATTTACTATTCAAAGTGGTAAGAAGAGCAGCTTTATCCCGCTTGGTTAGTTCATTATTTGGTGCTCGTATCCACAGTTAAGTAAAACTAAGCACAAAAATTAATAAAACCAGATGAGATAATGTTGAATCTAAAACACTTTAAATTGCATTAACCGAGTCTGCACATCGGTATAACTGCAAGTTAGTACAAAGGTGGGTAAAATGGAATAGTGAAATGTAATTAATGCGTTATTTTGTTGCTTGTTTGGTTGTTTTTGGGTTTTTTTATGGTTCCATTGGTGTTGGTTAATTGGCGTGTGTTATTTTGTTGGCGAAAAAATGTTCACCGTCAAAAATTTGAATGCTCCCTATTTTAGATTTCGACAGCTTTAATTTACTTCACTTTTTAAAGGTTCAAATCGCAGCTGGGGAGTGATTGTATTTTCTTTAATAACTAATTTATAACTTTCTAAATCATTTGTATAAGATGATCCTTAAAGAGTTGAAACGGTGAGCGAGATTTTTAATTGGATCATGGAGTGCTGTTTGGAGAGCTGAATAGAAATATCAATGAGAGTACCTGCTGTGATGGATATGCGTGTAACCTTGTGCGGAGGAATCTAGACTTTATGGGTCGCAATTTTGATGCTAACCGTGCCTAGCACAATATAGTTTTCATGATAGTTTGCATGTTTTTTAGGGATTAAATTTGGTTTTGCGAGTTTAACTTTGACGTTCATTTAGTTTGCTTTATTTAATTTCAAAGGTTGAAGGTATTATTGTAGATCCTAGGTAAGCAATTAGGTTGACTATTTATTGTTAGTGATTGCATAAATATTTTATTGTCGAACCTTTTGACTATGTATTATTAAACCTGACTGGTAGGACGTCTATTCTAAGTATAAGCCTGAAACACATATGAAAATTAGCGATTATTTATCGTTATAAAATCGAATGTTGATTACTTAGCTTCGAACAAATGAGTAGATAATATTGCGAGTTTTAAACTTGTTATTAGATTAATGTTTCGCGGCTTAAAACTAAAATGCCAAATTACTAGAACAGGTCTAAATAGGTATGTTGAAAGCTGTGTTAAAAGCTATGTTAAAAATTTCAGTTATGCAGAGAAGATGAGGGGAGGTAAAACAGCATTTAATGGTCTAACTAAAGATAGAAAATGCTGTTAATACGAAGCTAAACCGTTACTTCAGTCTTAATGATAAGTCTAAAGCTCTAACATGTTTGGTTAGTGCGCCAACAGATATGTAATCTACGCCAGTTTTAGCGAAGGTGGCGATAGTTTCGATGGTCACATCACCTGATACTTCTAGTTTGACCCCTTGGCCTTGTGCTTTGTAGCTATTATTTAGCTCTACCGCTTCTAGCATCATAGTGACGTCAAAGTTATCTAACATGACGATATCAGATTGAGCGTCGAGAGCCTGTGTTAGTTCATCGATACTTTCAACTTCAACTTCAACCGGTTTGTCATTATGTAACGCTCTGGCTGCCTTAATGGCTTTGTCGATACTGCCGCAAGCCATAATGTGATTTTCTTTAATTAAAAAAGCATCAAAAAGGCCAATACGATGATTTTGACCGCCGCCACAGCTTACTGCGTATTTTTGCGCTGTACGTAAACCGGGAATGGTTTTGCGAGTGTCTAATAGTCGGGTGTGAGTGCCTGCGAGTTTATCGACATAATGTTTTGTCAGTGTCGCTACGCCGGACAGCGTCTGGATAAAGTTCATCGCAGTGCGCTCGCCGGTTAAAATTGCTCTAGCTGGGCCTTCAAGTTCGCAAAGTAGTTGGTTTGGTACGACCAAATCGCCATCATCAACGTGCCAGTGCAGCGCGACTTCACCACCTAGTTGGTTAAATACCTGCTCTGCCCATGCTTTACCGCAAAATACGCCTTCTTCTCGAGTGATTAAATTGGCTTGAGCTATTTTGTCTGCCGGGATAAGTTGCGCGGTAATATCGGCATCAAATCGTTGTGCTAAAGAGTGGCTGCTATTGGTTTCTTTGTGACCTAAATCTTCATCTAAAGCTGCTTTGACTGAGAGTCTAATGTCATTTTCAAGCATGGTGAGCTGTCCTTACTGGCTTGTAACCGTGGTATATATTGGGCACGCTTTAATAGTGGTTTTAATCTTAACATAAAGTTTTACCTACAGAGCTAGCATTATCCTTGTTTATCGCTTGGAATTACTGATGTTATTTGGCTGATAAATCTCAAAAGCCTAGCTATATTCATAGAGTTAAAACTGCTAAAGTGATTTTAATAATTTTGTTTTAGGAATGCTGATTTGTCGCTGACATTACTTAATGGCTGGGTGACTCAGGCGCGTTATTGTCTTTCGCCACACTTTAATCATAGGCCGCTTAACGAAGTAAGCCTTTTAGTTATCCATAACATAAGCTTACCCGCTGGGTGTTTTGGTTTGCCGTATATCGATCAGTTATTTCAAGGTAAGTTAGATATTCAGGCGGATGACAGTTTTAAAGAACTGCAAGGATTAGAAGTATCGGCGCATTTTTTGATCCGTCGTGATGGTGAATTGGTTCAATATGTTAGTTGTGATGACAGAGCTTGGCACGCGGGAGTGTCATTATTTGAAGGCCGAAGTCAGTGTAATGATTTTGCAATTGGGATTGAGCTTGAGGGGACCGATTTAGAGGTGTACTCAGAACAGCAATATACTCAGTTGATAGAGCTTACCAAAAGCTTAATGTGTCAATACCCTAAGATAACCCCAAACAGAGTGACGGGGCACAGTGATATCGCACCGGGGCGAAAAACCGATCCGGGAGCGAGTTTTGATTGGCAGCGCTTCAAAATGGCGTTGTAAATCAGCGTTAAATTAGTTTTAAAAAAACTAAATTAATTAAATGCGTTAACTTTGAAGGTGAAAATTATGGCTTTGTTTGCGTTATTAGTCGCAATCTTGGTTGAACGATTACGACTGCTGCCGGGTTCTTGGCAGTTTGATGCGTTGTTGTCTAAATATCATAAAAGCTTAGTTACAGCAGAGCAGAAACCAACGTTATTTACTATGACATTGGCTCTAGTGTTACCTGCGATAATTGTCTACGTATTGTCGTGGTTAGTATCTGGAATTTTATGGGGTGCAGTTAGTGTTGCTGTGTGGGTAGCAATTGCCGTGTTGTGTTTTAGCCATAATAGCCAAAGAAAGGCTTTTAAGTGCTACATCCAAGCGGCTTGTCGTGGTGATTCACAAGCGTGTTTCCATTACGCTAATGAGCTTGATCCTAGTCAAGATCTCGAGTCGGTTACCGAGCAGGAATTAGGCACACAAGTTGGACAAAGTGTCGCTTGGATTAATTACCGTTATTACGGTGCGATTGCTCTTTACCTTATCGTTTTAGGTCCTGTTGGTGCAGTGCTTTATTGTACGGTGCGCTTTTATAGTGAACAAAGTAATAAACATCAGATTGAGCAGCCTTTGGTTGATAATTTGTTGTTCGTACTGGACTGGCTTCCTAGCAGGATTTTCTCTTTTGGTTACGTATTAAGTGGCCACTTTAGACAGGCTATAGCGACTTGGGTGTCACATGCTCTTAATCCTAAATGTACTGCGCGAGACATAATTACGCAGGTAGCTTTGGCGGCAGAGACATTGCCGCAAGCCTCATCTGCACCTATTTGTTTGCAGTCAACTATCTCTTTACTGCAATTAAGTAAGCGAAACTTTATTTTACTCATTACAGTGTTGTCATTGATGACCATCTTTGGGGTGGTTAATTAGTCATCACTTGAATATGTTGTTAGCTAAAAATTAGTCAGTCCTAAATTTGATTTTATTAAATTAAATAGATTGATTTATAAACGGCTCAGCAGTTTTTGTTGAGCCGTTTTAACACGTTAAATTCTTATCCATTTACCAAAAATCTCTCCATGTTTAATTGCTTATAATAATTATTATCAACGCGCAGCTTATTAAAATTGGCACATTGGTCAGACCCCATTATGACGAAAATCAGCTATGCTCACACATCGCGCATAGATTTGATGTAGATCACTAACTGGACATTCAAAGTGTGATTTGATAAAGTGCGCTCAGTCAATTAAATTGGTAAGACCAATTTACAATAGGAGCTGAGGCCCACATGGCTTATAGCAAAATAAACCAGCCAAAAATATCCGATGTCATTATGGGACAGTTGGAGCAGATGATTCTGGAAGGCAGTATTCAACCAGGACAAAAGCTACCACCTGAACGTGAACTGGCATTGCAATTTGAAGTTTCGCGCCCTTCTTTACGCGAAGCGATCCAAAAATTAGAAGCAAAGGGCTTGTTGATGCGTCGTCAAGGCGGCGGAACCTATGTAAAAGAGCAGCTCTGGCAAAGTCTTGCCGACCCAATTGTTGAACTTATGCATTCAGATTCTGAAAGTCAGTATGACTTACTGGAGTTTCGTCATGCCACTGAAGGCATGATGGCGTATTTTGCAGCACTTCGTGGTAACGATGCGGATATGCAAAATATCAAACGTACGATTTTAGAAGTTGAGTCAGCTAATTTAATTGAAGATCAAGCTAATGCGATTGTGCGCTTTTACCGCGCGGTTGCCGAAGCGTCACATAACGTGGCTATGCTTCATCTTGTATTGAGTTTATCTCCTGTGCTGCATAAAAACGTGGCACAAAACTTAGAGCTTTTAAGCCGACGCGAAGAAGCCTCTACTACGGCGAACGATCACAGACGAGCCCTGCTTGCTGCAATTATTCGTCGCGATCCTGAAGCTGCACGCGAAGCCTCCAATGAACACTTAAGTTACATTGAAGAGGTGATGCTATCAGTAAGGGAAGAAGACAGCCGATTGCAGCGTAGCCTGCGTCGATTAAAGAGTGGTGTATAGGTCGATTCTTTAGCGAACCACCTGTTGCCAGCCAATATTTCAAAATTTAAATACACTAATCACTGCAGTAGTGACTTAGGTATTACGTATAGGAAAGGACTGCAAAATGTCTGAACATATGCTTAATGACATCGATCCACTAGAAACTAATGAGTGGTTGTCTGCTCTAGAATCAGTTGTACGCGAAGAAGGGGTTGAGCGTGCTCAGTACCTACTTGAGCAAGTACTTGATAAGGCGCGTCTAGATGGTGTCGATATGGCGACGGGTATTACGACCAACTACGTCAACACTATTCCTACGAGCCAAGAGCCTGCATATCCTGGTAATACTACAATTGAACGCCGTTTGCGTTCAATTATCCGTTGGAACGCGATCATGATCGTACTGCGCGCATCTAAGAAAGACTTAGATCTTGGCGGTCACATGGCGTCTTACCAATCTGCTGCATCATTTTATGAAATGTGTTTTAACCATTTCTTCCGTGCACCAAACGAAGTTGATGGTGGTGATTTAGTTTACTATCAAGGTCATATCTCTCCAGGTATCTACTCACGCGCATTTTTAGAAGGTCGTTTAACTGCTGAGCAGTTAGATAACTTCCGTCAAGAAGTGGATGGCAAAGGTATTCCTTCATACCCGCATCCTAAGTTAATGCCTGAATTCTGGCAGTTCCCTACGGTATCTATGGGTCTTGGCCCAATGTCTGCTATTTACCAGGCTCGTTTCCTTAAGTATCTAGATGGCCGTGGCTTAAAAGATACTTCAGCGCAGCGCGTATATGCATTCCTAGGTGATGGCGAGATGGACGAGCCAGAATCACGCGGTGCTATCTCTTTCGCTTCACGTGAAAAGCTAGACAACCTATGTTTCCTTATCAACTGTAACCTACAGCGTCTAGATGGCCCTGTTATGGGTAACGGTAAGATCATTCAAGAGCTTGAAGGTCTATTTAGAGGCGCAGGTTGGAACGTCGTTAAAGTGATCTGGGGTAACAACTGGGATTCACTCATCGCTAAAGATACCTCAGGTAAGCTGCTACAGCTTATGAATGAAACTATCGATGGTGATTACCAGACATTTAAGTCAAAAGATGGCGCTTATGTACGTGAGCACTTCTTTGGTAAGTACCCTGAGACTGCAGCATTAGTATCAGATATGACAGATGCAGAGATCTTCGCGCTTAAGCGTGGTGGTCATGATTCATCTAAGCTATACGCTGCATTTAAAAATGCACAAGATACCAAAGGCAAGCCAACTGTAATCCTAGCTAAAACAGTTAAAGGTTACGGCATGGGTGAAGCGGCTGAAGGCAAGAACATTGCTCACGGCGTGAAGAAAATGGACATGACGCACGTACTACAGTTACGTAATCGTCTAGGTCTAGAAGATTTACTAAGCGATGAAAAAGTCTCTGAACTACCTTACCTAACGCTTGAAGAAGGTTCTGAAGAGTATAAGTACTTACACGCTCGTCGTGATGCGCTTCATGGTTACACGCCACAGCGTCTGCCTAATTTCACTGAAGCTCTAGAGCTTCCTGCTGTTGATGAGTTCAGCTCTTTGCTTGTTGAGCAAAAGCGTGAAATCTCAACTACTATGGCATTTGTTCGTACGCTGAACATCTTGCTAAAGAACAAAGGCATTGGTAAGAACATCGTTCCTATTATTGCTGACGAAGCACGTACTTTCGGTATGGAAGGTCTGTTCCGTCAAATCGGTATTTACAACCCGCATGGTCAGGAATACACACCTGAAGACCGCAGCGTTGTGTCTTACTATAAAGAAGCGACTTCAGGTCAAGTATTGCAAGAAGGTATCAACGAGCTAGGTGCTATGTCTTCATGGGTTGCTGCGGCAACGTCATACAGCACTAACGATTTGCCGATGATCCCATTCTACATCTACTACTCTATGTTTGGTTTCCAACGTGTTGGCGACATGGCGTGGATGGCAGGTGATCAGCAAGCACGTGGTTTCCTATTAGGTGCAACAGCCGGTCGTACAACGCTAAACGGTGAAGGTCTACAGCACGAAGATGGCCACAGCCATGTTCAAGCGAACACGATTCCAAACTGTATCTCTTATGACCCAACATTCGCATACGAGTTAGCGGTAATCATGCAAGACGGTATCCGCCGCATGTATGGTGACCAAGAGAACGTGTTCTATTACTTGACGCTGATGAACGAAAACTACGCAATGCCAGCAATGCCTGAAGGCGCTGAGGAAGGTATTCGCAAAGGTATCTACAAGCTTGAGTCGTACACTGGTAGCAACAAGGTTCAGTTAATGAGCTCGGGCACTATCATGAACGAAGTACGTAAAGCGGCTCAAATTCTAAGTGAAGAGTACGGCGTAGCATCTGATGTTTACTCTGTGACTTCATTCAACGAGCTAACTCGTGAAGGTCAAGATGTTGAGCGTTTCAACATGTTGCACCCAGAAGCAGAGCAAAAGACTGCGTACATTACTCAAGTAATGGGCACTGAACCTGCAATTGCTGCAACCGATTACATGAAGAACTATGCTGAACAAGTTCGTGCATTTATGCCTTCTGAATCATTCAAAGTACTAGGTACTGACGGTTTTGGTCGTTCAGACAGCCGTGAAAACCTACGTCGTCACTTTGAAGTAAATGCTGGCTACGTTGTTGTAGCAGCGCTGAATGAACTCGCTAAACGTGGCGATATTGAAAAGTCAGTAGTTGCAGCTGCAATTGCTAAATTCAACATCGACGCTGACAAGACAAACCCGCTATACGCGTAAGAGGCAATACAAAATGACAATCGAAATTAATGTACCAGACATCGGTGCGGATGAGGTTGAAGTAACAGAGATCCTTGTTAGCGTTGGCGACAAGGTAGAAGAAGAGCAATCGCTTATCTCTGTTGAAGGCGATAAAGCGGCGATGGAAGTTCCAGCGTCGAAAGCGGGTATTGTTAAAGAAATCAAAGTGGTTGTAGGTGACAAGGTGTCTACCGATTCATTGATTATGATCTTTGAATCTGAAGGCGCAGCATCTACTCCTACTGCTGCAGTTGAGTCAGCACCTGTTGCGGCTCCTGCTGCACCAGCTGCGGCTGAGCTAAAAGAAGTTCACGTCCCAGACATCGGCGACGATGAAGTTGAAGTGACTGAAATCTTAGTAACTGTTGGCGACAGCATTACTGAAGAGCAATCACTGATGAGTGTTGAAGGCGACAAAGCTTCTATGGAAGTGCCTGCACCATTTGCCGGCGTGCTAAAAGAAATCAAAGTGAATGTAGGTGACAAAGTGTCTACTGGTAGCTTGGTAATGGTATTTGAAGTTGCAGGCTCTGCTCCTGCTGCAGCGGCTCCAACGCCAGTTGCAGCTCCGGCTGCTGTGGCATCGGCACCATCAGTACAAGACGTTAACGTGCCAGACATTGGCGGTGATGAAGTTGAAGTGACTGAAATCATGGTTAAAGTTGGCGACACTGTAACTGAAGAGCAATCGCTTATCTCTGTTGAAGGTGATAAAGCGGCGATGGAAGTGCCTGCACCGTTTGCTGGTAAAGTGTTAGAAATTAAAGTGGCTCAAGGCGATAAAGTATCGACTGGCTCTTTGATTATGACATTTGAAGTGGCTGGTAGCGCACCAGTTGCTGCTCCAGTACAGGCGGCTGCTCCAGCTCCTGCTGCACCAGTTGCTAGCCCTGCTCCTGCTACTAGCCAAGCAGCGGCGCCTGCAGCGAAAGAAGACTTCGTTGAAAACAGTGCATACGCTCATGCTTCTCCAGTTATCCGCCGTATGGCGCGTGAACTAGGCGTTAACCTAGCTAACGTTAAAGGTACTGGCCGTAAGAATCGCGTAGTTAAAGAAGATGTTCAAAACTACATTAAAGCGGTTATTAAGCAAGTTGAGTCTGGCGCAGTTAAAACTGCAGCTGGTGGCGGCGAGCTAAACCTACTTGCATGGCCAAAAGTGGACTTCAGCAAGTTTGGTGAAACAGAAGTTAAACCGTTATCACGTATTCAGAAGATTTCTGGTGCTAATCTACACCGTAACTGGGTGAAGATCCCGCATGTTACCCAGTGGGATGATGCTGATATCACTGAACTAGAAGCTTTCCGTAAGGCGCAAAATGCTGCCGAAGCGAAGAAAGACTCTGGCATGAAGATCACACCGCTTGTGTTTATCATGAAGGCAGTTGCGAAAGCGCTAGAAGCATTCCCAACCTTTAACTCTTCATTGTCAGAAGATGGCGAAAGCTTAATTTTGAAGAAGTACGTTAACGTAGGTATTGCGGTTGATACGCCAAATGGCCTAGTTGTTCCAGTATTTAAAGATGTGAACAAGAAAGGCATTCACGAGCTATCTGATGAGCTGAAAGAGATCTCTAAGAAAGCACGTGGTGGCAAGCTGACCGCTGCAGATATGCAGGGTGGTTGCTTCACAATCTCAAGCTTAGGCGGTATTGGTGGTACAGCATTTACACCTATCGTTAATGCGCCAGAGGTTGCCATTCTTGGTGTGTCTAAGTCAGATATGAAGCCTGTTTGGAATGGTAAAGAGTTTGAGCCGCGCTTAATGCTGCCGCTATCACTGTCTTACGATCACCGTGTGATTGATGGCGCCGATGGTGCTCGCTTTATCACGTACTTGAATAACTGCTTGTCAGACATTCGTACCTTAGTGCTTTAATCCTAATAGGCTGCTTAATACAAGCAGCCTATTTTCTAAGCCGCTTGATTAATACAAATAGTAAACATCAGTAAGATTAAGCGTTTCTAGGATTGTGATCAGCATCAAACAAAGGTTAAAATGCGGCCACCTTACAAGATTTGGCCACAGTTTATCGTTGAGTCGGTTTTTATCGTTAAGTCGATGCCACCAACGACATAAAAAGAATAGAGGAAAACATGAGTAACGAAATTAAAACTCAGGTAGTTGTACTAGGCGCTGGCCCTGCTGGCTATTCAGCTGCATTCCGTGCTGCAGACTTAGGTCTAGATACTGTTATCGTTGAACGTTTCAGCACGTTAGGCGGCGTATGTCTAAACGTGGGTTGTATCCCTTCTAAAGCTTTGCTTCACGTTTCTAAAGTGATTGAAGAAGCAAAAGCGGTTTCTAGCCACGGTGTTGTTTTCGGTGAACCTCAGATTGATCTTGATAAGCTGCGTGAGTACAAGCAATCAGTAATCGGTCAGTTAACTAGCGGTTTAGGCGGCATGTCTAAAATGCGTAAAGTTAACGTGGTTAACGGTCTTGGTAAGTTCACTGGTCCTAACACGCTAGAAGTTCAAGGTGAAGACGGCGTTAAAGTTGTTCATTTTGAGCAAGCAATTATTGCTGCGGGTTCTCGCCCAATCCAATTGCCATTTATTCCTCATGAAGACCCACGTGTATGGGACTCTACTGATGCGCTAGAGCTTAAAGAAGTTCCAGGCAAGCTACTTGTTATGGGTGGTGGTATCATCGGTCTAGAAATGGGTACAGTTTACTCTTCACTAGGCAGTGATATTGACGTGGTTGAGATGTTCGACCAAGTTATCCCAGCAGCAGACAAAGACGTAGTTCGCGTTTACACCAAGAAGATCAAGAAGAAGTTCAACTTGATGCTTGAAACCAAAGTGACTGCTGTAGAAGCTAAAGAAGACGGCATCTACGTAACAATGGAAGGCAAGAAAGCACCTGCTGAGCCAGTTCGTTACGACGCAGTATTGGTTGCTATCGGCCGTATTCCAAACGGTAAAGGCTTAGACGCAGAGAAAGCTGGCGTTAATGTTGATGAGCGTGGCTTTATCAATGTTGATAAGCAGATGCGTACTAACGTACCAAATATCTATGCAATTGGTGACATCGTTGGTCAACCAATGCTTGCACACAAAGGTGTGCATGAAGGTCACGTAGCGGCAGAAGTAATTTCTGGTCTTAAGCACTACTTCGACCCTAAAGTTATCCCATCAATTGCCTACACTGACCCAGAAGTTGCTTGGGTTGGTCTAACTGAGAAAGAAGCAAAAGAGCAAGGTGTTGCTTACGAAACTGCGACCTTCCCATGGGCTGCAAGTGGCCGCGCAATCGCATCTGATTGTGCTGACGGTATGACTAAGCTTATTTTCGACAAAGAGACTCACCGTGTTATTGGTGGCGCTATTGTTGGTGTTAATGGTGGTGAACTTCTAGGTGAAATCGGCCTAGCAATTGAAATGGGTTGCGATGCTGAAGATCTAGCATTGACCATTCACGCTCACCCAACTTTGCATGAGTCTGTAGGCCTAGCAGCTGAGATTTATGAAGGTTCAATTACTGACTTGCCAAATCCAAAGGCAAAGAAGAAAAAGTAAGCATTTGCTAATATTTTAAAAGGCGCTCTCAGGAGCGCTTTTTTTATATCTCATTATATTTTTGACTGACTTTTAAGTAATCAAAGGATGAATATCTGTTACCTAAATGATACATTCTGGTTAATCTGAAAAGTCGTAAAGCAGATGAGAATAATAATTAAAAATATTTGGCTTGGCTTACTGTTATTTATCACTTCGTGTGCTGTCCCTGCTTGGGCTAGTGGCGTTGTGCAGCGGGCATTTACCGCTAGTGATGGCCTTTTAAATGCGCCGGTTTGGGATATCAGTTTTGACCAGCATGGTTTTACTTGGCTAGCGACAGAAGAAGGATTATATCGAGTCAGCAGTAATAAAGTTCGCCGTATTGATAAGGTTGGATTAGAGTCAAAAATTAACGATAGTATTCTTTATTTAGCTGAACCCCTTAGCCCAAGACATATTCTTGTTAGTGGCGTATACGAAGCTTACTTATATGATATCCAAACTAATGAATTTGTTGAGTTTGGAGGCCCTGATTTATTTCCCCTATACCGTGGTGGTGGCATTGTTTCCCAAGTTAAAGACGCGCACGGCGACCGGTTAATATTGACTTATAATGGCGAGATATTACGGTTTAACTACCAAAATATGACGCTAAAACGCATTAGTTTTCTACCGAGTAACCCTGAGCAATTGTGGCGGATCATGTTGTCGCTGCCAGGGAATCGTTTACTCGTCGGTAATGACAATCACCTTGAAGTACGCGATATCAATGGTGTGCGCCAACAAGTTTTGCATTGGGACAAAGCGTGGGGCGATATAAAAAGTGTTGTTAAACATTCAACTGACCGTATTTGGATAACCAGCAGCAAAGGCCTATTTGAAGTTGATAAGGACAGCTTGCAGATCAATAAAGTCGAGCAACTGGAACATTACATCACTACGATAGCTGAAGATAAACAGGGGTATTTATGGCTTTCTACACATTCGGGTCTTTTGCGCTGGTTCCCTGACGATAAAGTCGGCAAGCTTTATGCCGACGAGCTTAAACGCAAATCAAATATTGATTACACCTTCGATATCGCTGTCGATGATACTGGGTTAGTTTGGGTCGGAGGATCTGGAGACGGGGTGGCGGTGTTGGCATTTGAGCCAGATTTTCTTATAGAAAGTTACTCAAAGGCTGCACCTTATAAATTGAAAGATGAAGTGGTTTGGACGATATATGCTGAAGGCCGTAATCTTTGGTTCGGCACAGACAACGGTTTAATACTGGTAGATAAACTCACACAAGAATCTTATGCAATTAATCCTCATGGGATCCGCCGTAACGATAGTATCTACAAAATAGACTCTTTAGATAAAGACCACTTATTGCTTTCGAGTACCAACGGCTTGTCAGTGGTTAACAAAGTCACTTTTCAGAGTCAGAGCTTTGCTAGTTGGGCAGGCGGTAAGCATTCGCTCGAATTTATGACAGTCTACAATACCTATTTTGATACCTTGATCGAAGGACGGATCTGGTTTGCAACAGATAATGGTCTGTTCTATTGGCAAGCCGGTTACTCTGCACCTAAGCGGGTGCGCTTAGGCAGTGCTCTTAATAATATGCCTGCGTTAAACATTACTGCTGTGACTCGAGATAGCGATAACCGTTTGTGGTTAGGTGGTAGTCGGGTATTCGGCTTTTTAGATTTGCAATTAAACTTCCAGCCAAAGATGGATGTTATTGCCACTTCTGTCGGTGAGTCGAGTATCCGCTTCATAAAAGAGGTCACCCCCGGTGAGCTTTGGCTAGGGATGGAGTCTGATGGCCTTTTGTCGTTTAACATTGAGAATAACACTCAGAAAAACCTTACCAGCAGTTGGAATATCAACTGTAATGCAATCTATTTTATCGAGAATGTTAGTCACTATCGCCTAGTGGGCTGCCCCCGTTCTTTGATCCGTAAAGACTTAATTACTGGTGAGATGATAGTCATTTCGCCTGAAGATGGCTTAATTAGTAAAGAGCTTAACGAAGGTGCTTATTTTGTATCAGAGCAAGGCTTATATCTAGGTACACCAGACGGCGCTATGTTGCTCGATGTCGGCCGATTAAAAAATCGTATCACTCATGATTCTGTCATTTTAGAGTCGATGGAAGTGTATTTTGCCGATAAGACTGAATTGAGTTTGCTGCCTAAATCTGGCCAACATATTTTGCCTGGTGCTAAATTAATTAGTTTTGATTTTGCCAGTGGTAATTATTTGGATGATAAGCCGTTGCAGCTTAAATATCGCTTACGTCAGGAAGGGGCTGTTGGTGAGTCAGATTACCTGTTCCTAGAAGGCAAGTCTCAACTCAATATTGCTGGGTTAGAAGCTGGTAGTTATGTGATAGAGATAATGAGTCTTGGCAATGAGCTTTGGTCTGAGAAACCTTTTTCCTTTCGTTTTTTTGTTGATAAATACTGGTGGCAAACCATTTGGTTTAAAGGGGTTCTTGTCTTATGCGTATTGCTGTTTGGCCTAGGAATTATATTTATCCGTCAACGTCAGGTAAAAGCGTTTAAGGCAATAAACTCTGCCCTTAGCGATAGCGAGGACCGACTAAAACAGGCGTTAAAAGGGAGTAATTCGGAATTATGGGAGTGGCGCTTAGAAGATCAGTTGTTCAGGGTAGAAAATACCGCCAGATTATTAAACGCAGATCTCCCGCAGTTCACCATAACACTAGAAGAGTTTGCAATTCATAAAGAGGATGCCAGTGAAACATTAGCCGCATGGCAAGATATGTTACACGAGCGCACTGATCGTTTTGAAGTTGAATATCGTTACTGGACAAGAGAGAAAGGTTGGGGCTGGTTGCGGGTAATGGGACGTGCTGTAGAGCGCAATAGCTTCAGCGGAAAGATTGAACGGGTTGCAGGTATTTATCGAGATATTACCGAGCAACGTAAGCTAAAAGACGATATTTATCTATTGGCTCAAGCGTTTGAAAATACCTCTGAGGCAGTGCTTATTTTTGATCGTGAAGAGGCGATAGAAGTAACCAATAAAGCCGCGCAAAATATGATAGGTTTAGATGCCAAAGACTTAACAGGAATCCCATTTTCAGAGGTGCTACAAGGTAATGAGCTAGGCTCTAGTTTAGCTTTGTTACTTGAGCAAGGTTTGAATTGGGCTGGTGAGTGTTATGTTGCTGGGCAGGAAAATGAACAACGTGCGGTGTGGGTAAACGTATCTTCGATCGTCGATGTAAATGGTGATGCTACCCATTATGTTGTGGTGTTCTCAGATATTACTGAACGCAAGAGCGCTGAAGCGTCATTACGTCGTCTTGCTAATTATGACGTACTAACAGGTTTGGCAAATCGAACACTCTTTTCGAGTAAGCTTTCAACATCGGTATACCAAGCTGAAAAAGAGGGCGGTAATCTAGCGTTAATGTTTTTAGATTTGGATAGGTTTAAACATGTTAATGACTCTTATGGCCACAGCATGGGAGATGCCCTGCTGGTGGAGGCTGCTAAGCGCTTACAAGCTCTGATGTCTGACAATCATGTTCTTTGCCGTTTTGGTGGCGATGAGTTTGTTATTTTGATGCGAGATAATCCAAGTATCGATGACATTAACCACTTATGTGAAAAGCTACTTGCTAGTATCGAGCAGACTTTCATTCTTTATGGTCGAGAGTTTTATATTTCGACCAGCATAGGCGTGAGCTTATGGCCTGAAGATGCCAAGCAACCCGAAGCATTGATTAAGAATGCTGACTTAGCTATGTACCACGCTAAAGAAGAAGGTAAAGGCACATTTAAATACTATTCACAGGAGCGGAATGCCGAAGCACTTTACCACTTGAGGCTTGAAGCTGATTTACGTAAGGCGATTGAGCGTAATGAATTTGAACTGCACTTTCAGCCGCAAATTGACATTTTAGAAAATGACAAACTGATTGGGCTTGAGGCATTACTGCGCTGGAACCACCCTAGTGAAGGTTACGTACGTACCGATATCTTTATCAAGGTCGCAGAAGCGTGTGGGTTAATTGTAGAAATTGATCGCTGGGTTATGCGTGAGGCTTGTCGTCATGCGGCAATTTGGAGTCAGGAATTAGTCGACCCGATTAAAGTTTCAGTCAATGTGTCGGCGCTACATTTTAGGCAGCCAGATTTTATTCAAGGCGTACAGCAAATCTTAGTTGATACGCAAATGCCTAATGCGGGGTTATCGCTCGAAATCACTGAAGGTGTGTTAATGAAAGAACTTAAGGTGGCTAAGCAGCATCTTAAGGAACTAAAAGTACTAGGTATTGATGTGGCCATCGATGACTTTGGAACGGGTTACTCCTCCTTGGCCTATTTACGCCATTTTGAAGTTAACACCCTTAAGATTGATCGTTCATTCCTAATTGATATCGCCACCAATAAAGCTGACCAAGCTATAACGAGTAGTATTATCGAATTGGCTAGAAACTTAAAACTTGATGTGGTGGCAGAGGGTGTCGAAACTCACGAGCAGTTAGAGCAGGTGTTTAGCCGAGGCTGTTACGTTATTCAGGGCTACTATTTTGCTAAACCTATGTCAGTTAAAGATATTGAAAATTATATGGGCGTAAATCAGATTATGAGTTTAGAAGGGTAGTAGTAATAATCCCCGTGAAAGTTGGCTATACCTTGCAGCTTTCCGTTAAATCAAATACGTTAAGACATTACTAAAAGAGTCGAATAAGTCATTATGATACATAGAATTATTATTCTTTGTTTAGCTATAGCGAGTCCTCACTTTGCCTTTGCTGAAGAACGGCCGAAAATTGGCTTAGTCTTAAGTGGCGGTGGAGCCAAAGGTGCAGCCCATATTGGTGTGCTTAAAGTGCTAGAAGAAAAGCAGATCCCTATTGATTACATTGCTGGTACTAGTATTGGTGCGTATGTTGGCGGCATGTATGCGCTAGGTTATAGCGCTGCAGAAATAGAAGCCATTATGATGAATACCAATTGGGATAAGGGCTATTCAGATACGATACCAAGAGAGGCATTAAGCTATCGTGATAAAGAGACTCGTGACCAATTTAATATCCCTATTAATATTGGCTATAGCGATGAAGAGGTAAAGACACCAGCAGGCCTATTACGTGGGCAAACAATGTCGCAGTTATTACGCAGCTCAACCAATCTTGTGCATCAATTTGGTGATTTTGACGAACTATCAATTCCTTATCGTGCAGTCGCCACCAATTTAGCGACTAGCGAACAAGTAGTGTTAGATTCCGGTAGCGTAGTCGCCGCAATGCAAGCTTCTGCATCAGTACCAGGTGCACTACAGCCGGCCGTTATCGACGGGAAACTACTTGTCGATGGTGGTATTGCCAATAATATGCCTGTTGATGTGGTTAAAGCTATGGGCGCAGATATCGTGATTGCCGTCGATATTGGCTCGCCACTAGTCGGTCAGTCTGAATTAAACAGTACCATAGCAGTGCTTAATCAGCTTTCTACCATTTTGACTAATGCCAGCTCCGATAGACAAAAAGCCTTACTCAGCGATCACGATATTCTGATCCGTCCTAATATTGGTGAGTTAAGTACCACTGACTTCAGCATTATGCCAATTGCATTGCCGCTTGGTGAAATCGCTGCTCGTGAGCAAATTGATAAACTTGAGCAGTACAGTGTCGATCGTCAAGACTATCAAGAGTATTTGGCGAGCAAAAAGAATAAGAGTCAGCATTGGTTAGACGATATCGATAGACCACTGATTAAAGTGATTTATGACAATGACTCTAAGGTCAGTGAAAAACTACTCGCAGACAATCTAGAGCTCAATGTAGGGGACCATGTCACCGTTGCGGCGCTTGAAGCTGGTTTAGATAGAATTTATGCACTAGATAAGTTTGAACGTGTTAATGCTGAGTTTACCGATACCGATGAGGGTCGAGTCCTTACTGTTCACACAAAAGCTAAATCTTGGGGTCCGAATTACTTCCAACTTGGTTTTAGCTGGGAGGATGACTTTAGCTTAGACTCAGTGATTTCACTGGATATGGCTTATACCATGACCGAGCTTACTGAAAATGGTGGTGAGTGGCGTAACGAACTATCGCTGGGTTTTGATAAGCTAATCGCTTCAGAGTTTTATCAGCCTCTGGTGAAAGATCAAACTTACTTTAGCCGTGCAAGAGTGGAATATGAGCTAAAAGATTGGGGCTTCTTTGAGAACAATAATCGTATTTTAGAGCTAAAACAGACAGCTTATCGTGCAGAGCTTGGGGTAGGCATTAACTACACTCAAAACGGTATGGTTGAAATTGGTTTATTGGGTGAAAAGGGCGATCTTGAAAACGATGTATGGGACTTTGGTCGAGTGCCGTACGATGGTTATGGTGGTTACTTTAAATTTGCCTATGATGATTTAAATAGTATTAATTTCCCGACATCGGGTAATCGTTTCACTTTTAATGTGTATATGCGTAAAGAAGGCTATGACCTAAATGGCTTTGCTGAGACTTCTGATTTCTCGATGCAATATGAAGCTGATTGGCGTGGTGCAGTCGGTGTTGGCAATCATGCGTTTGTGGGCATAGCGTCTTTTGCCACCGTCGATAAAGAAGGTGCTTTTACTGTAAACGTGTCTGAGTTGGGGGGATTTTTGAATCTTTCTGGTTATCACAAGAATGCTCTTTATGGTTCACATAAGGTTTTTGGTGCATTTGTGTACCAGTATGACTTAGGTCGAGATGTTCTTGGTATGACTGAATATCCACTTTATTTAGGCACCAGTATTGAGGCCGGTAATGTTTGGAACCAAAAAGACAATGTGTCACTCGACGACCTAATCTACGCCGGAAGTTTGTTTTTAGGTATTGATACTAGCGTTGGACCTGCGGCATTTGGTTTTGGTGCGTCAGACGACGGAGAGAAAACCGTGTTCCTATTTATCGGTAAGAACTGGTAGTACTTTCCGCAAATCGTTGCTAGTTAAACGAAATAAAGCCCATCAATCGATGGGCTTTTTATTATCAATTGGATAGGCAATCGCGTTACTTATAGTTGGCTAAAAAGTTGCTTAATGCGTTTAGGTTGTCTAGTTGCTGGTGGGCAATAACCCATTTATTAAGTTTTGCATGCTGCGGTTCAGGGATTGCAATAGTTTGCATATTGGCTGCACGAGCTGCGATTAATCCATTAAATGAATCTTCAATGGCTAGACAACTTACTGGATCAATATTGAGTGCCTTTGCGCAATTTAAATACACTTCGGGATGGGGCTTACCATAAGCGAGCGATTCGGCTGATTCAATGGCATCAAAGTAGCTCGTGATACCTAACCTGTTTAAAACGGCTTCAATGATTAGGCTAGAAGAAGAGGTTGCCAGACCGATTTTAAGCTTATTTTGCTGGCAAGCTTGTAAGGCATTGAGTACACCTGGCATTGGTGTACCGTCACGCGTTATATGGCTAACAACCGTATCGACAATGGCTTGGGCAGTTTGTTGGTTATTATAATTCTCCCAGGGAGAACGGGCATACCAAAAGTCGACCACCTGGTCGATTCTAAGGCCTGTTGTTAATACCATATCTTGCATGGAAACGTTTAAACCTAAGTTACTTATGACTTCAAAAATAGCCATTTGCCATACAGGTTCTGAATCTATCAACACTCCGTCCATGTCAAAAATAACCGCTTTTAGCTGTGGTTTACTCATAAGTATCCAATTATGTTCATTATAACTTTGGTGAATATTAGCTGTATAAATGCCATGTTTTACGAATAATCATACGATTAACACTAACGTAAACACAGGTTTTTTTGATTGATAACGCTATGGTAATTAGCTGGCAACTTAATTTAAATGTCTGATTTATATAATTTAGATCAATATTTTACACTATGGTCTAGTTTTCTTTTCTAGCGAATCGTTTTACTGTATAGCCCGAGATGTCGATTGAGCGCTGTTTTACTTTTGTATAAGTGTGATCGGATTCATACTTTTGCAAAGCTGTAGTATAATAGCGCTCGAAATAAGGGTCGAGCCTGCCGAGCTGTCAGTTTCAATTTGAAGACGAGCAGTTTCGCTGTAAGAACGCCAAATAAAGAGGAAGGTTGCCGTGCTAGAAGCATATCGTAAACACGTCGCAGAACGTGCTTCAGAGGGCGTAGTCCCTAAGCCATTAGATGCCCAACAAGTGGCACAGCTAGTTGAACTGGTAAAGAATCCACCTGCAGGTGAAGAGGCTGTTATTCTTGATCTGCTTGAAAATCGTATCCCACCAGGTGTTGATGAAGCCGCTTATGTTAAAGCGGGCTTTTTAGATGCTGTCGCAAAAGGCGAAGTATCATCTTCAATTCTGTCATCTGAGCGCGCTGTTGAGCTGCTTGGTACTATGCAAGGTGGTTACAACATCGAGCCACTGATTGCGCAACTTGATAATGAAGCGCAAGCGCCATTAGCCGTTGAAGCACTATCACACACACTATTAATGTTTGATTCTTTCCACGATGTAGTGGAAAAAATGCAAGCAGGCAATGATTACGCTAAGCAAGTTGTTCACGCTTGGGCCGATGCAAAATGGTTCTTGTCGCGTCCAAAGCTTGCTGAAAAGATCTCACTAACAGTTTTTAAAGTGTCTGGTGAGACTAATACCGATGATTTGTCTCCAGCACCAGATGCGTGGTCGCGCCCAGATATTCCATTGCACGCACTAGCGATGCTAAAGAATGCCCGTGACGGCATCGTACCTGATGAAGCTGGCGTAGTAGGCCCAATCAAAGAGATTGAGTCACTAAAAGAGAAAGGTTTCCCATTAGTTTACGTGGGTGACGTAGTTGGTACGGGGTCTTCTCGTAAATCTGCGACTAACTCAGTACTTTGGTTCATGGGGGATGATATTCCTAATGTACCTAACAAGCGTGCTGGTGGTTTCTGTTTAGGTGGCAAGATTGCACCAATTTTCTTTAATACCATGGAAGATGCTGGCGCATTGCCAATCGAGCTAGACGTTAGCAAGATGGAGATGGGCGATGTTATCGACATCTATCCGTACCAAGGTATTGTTAAGCGTCACGGCACTGAAGAAGTCATTTCTGAGTTCTCACTTAAAACTGACGTGTTAATGGATGAAGTCCGCGCTGGTGGTCGTATCCCGTTAATTATCGGCCGTGGTCTAACAGACCGTGCTCGTGAAACGCTAAATCTTGAAGCATCTGCTGAATTTGTACGCCCGCAAGATGTGGCTGACACTGGTAAGGGCTTTACCCTTGCACAGAAGATGGTTGGTAAAGCGTGTGGCGTAACGGGTATTCGTCCTGGCCAATACTGTGAGCCTAAGATGACGTCTGTTGGTTCGCAAGATACTACCGGTCCTATGACTCGTGATGAGCTAAAAGATTTAGCCTGTCTTGGTTTCAGCGCAGACTTAACCATGCAGTCTTTCTGTCATACTGCGGCTTATCCAAAGCCAGTTGACGTAAATACTCACCACACGCTTCCTGATTTCATCATGAACCGTGGCGGTGTTGCATTGCGTCCAGGTGACGGTGTGATTCACTCTTGGTTAAACCGTATGCTACTGCCTGATACTGTTGGTACTGGTGGTGACTCACATACGCGTTTCCCAATTGGTATTTCATTCCCAGCAGGTTCTGGTCTTGTAGCATTCGCTGCAGCGACGGGCGTTATGCCACTTGATATGCCAGAGTCTATTTTGGTGCGCTTTAAAGGTGAAATGCAGCCTGGTATCACACTACGTGACCTTGTGCATGCAATCCCACACAAAGCGATTGAAATGGGTCTGTTGACGGTTGAGAAGAAAGGCAAAATCAACGCTTTCTCTGGTCGCGTACTTGAAATTGAAGGTCTTGAGCAGCTTAAAGTTGAGCAAGCATTCGAGCTTTCTGATGCATCTGCAGAGCGTAGTGCAGCAGGTTGTACGATCAAGCTTGATAAAGAGCCAATCATCGAATACTTAAACTCAAATATCGTTATGCTTAAGTGGATGATCGCTGAAGGTTACGGCGATCGTCGTACTATTGAGCGTCGTATTACGTCGATGCAAGAGTGGCTAGCGAACCCAGAGCTAATGCAGGCTGATAGCGACGCAGAATACGCAGAGATTATCGAAATCGATTTGAACGAAATCAAAGAGCCAATTCTTTGTGCACCAAATGATCCAGATGATGCGATTCTATTGTCTTCAGTTGTTGATACAAAGATTGACGAAGTATTCGTTGGTTCTTGTATGACTAACATCGGTCATTTCCGTGCTACAGGTAAGATGCTAGATAAGTTTGCATCAACACTGCCAACACGTTTATGGATTGCGCCGCCAACTAAGATGGACCGCGATCAGCTAACTGAAGAAGGTTACTACGCTATCTTCGGTCGTGTTGGTGCTCGAATTGAGATCCCGGGTTGTTCACTGTGTATGGGTAACCAAGCACGTGTGGCAGAAGGTGCAACGGTAGTATCAACGTCTACGCGTAACTTCCCGAACCGTTTAGGTACAGGCGCTAACGTTTACCTAGCTTCTGCAGAACTAGCAGCTGTTGCAGCGCTACTTGGTCGTTTACCATCGCCAGATGAGTATCAGACATACGCTAAAGAGTTAGATGCGACGGCAGCTGACACTTATCGTTACCTGAACTTCGATCAGATAGCATCGTACACAGCAAAAGCTGATGAAGTGATTTTTCAATCAGCGGTTTAATCATTTGATTTAAACTTCTTGCCTAAAAAAGCCTGCTAACTAGCAGGCTTTTTTGTTTTCAGCGACAGTATTTAAAATACAGTTTGCAAGCCAAACTACATTGTATCGTTAGTTATGGCTTGATAACTCATTGGTAACGTTCTGCATCGTTGTGAGCTTAATGGTGTGTCTATTGAATAAGCGCAGCTAGGTAGAGCTGAGGTTTTTATCACTGTGGGAATAATGATTGGAAAAAGTTACAGCTAAGAGAATGATAAGCACGATAATGCTAGACGAGTAAACTCGTCTAATCGATAACTGGCCGGCAGTGAGTCGGCGCAGTCAATAGTTAGCTAGGAGTGTTTGCTATGCAGCACTTCTAACAGTTTATCTTCAAGTGCAAAACGAGTTTCCATTGCATGGCCTAAAGAAGATAAGTCTTTATCTAAATGAAATAACACTTTTTCGTCATCGGCTTCAGTGTACTTATCGTTGAAGTCTAAGGCCGTGTCAGTAGTCTCGCTTATTTGCGGGACTAGCTGTTGTGCGAGCTCTTGGCTGGAACTGCCATTTTTTTCGCAAGCAGTGACGACTTGATTGTAGATCTCAAAATGGCCTTCAGATACATAGTCCATGAGTTGATCACAGAACTGTTTGACTGAAGCAAATGCAGGTAATGACTTGTCAGTCACTTCATACGGTGGGATCCCAGCAATCTGGCAGTAGTTGATGAGTAGATTGCGACGATTATTTAACCATTGATCTATAAGCGTATTTGAACCGCCCCACTTTTGTTCGGCCTTCTCTAGCTTTCTTAGCATGATCTTCCCCGATAAAAATCCATCTCTGTATCTCTAATGTAGGGGAAAGAAGTGCTTTTGATCAACCATTTTTGGACGATTTATGAGGAAATTATAAATGGACATACCAGCGCAAGATTTGTAAAGAAAGTGCTAAAAAATAAAATGCCCAGCGATAGAAATCTATCGCTGGGCGAGTAAAGTTTTTGCGGGCTCGATGCGACGAGCTTCTTGATTGTTCTTGCTAGCGCAGACTTTTTATACCAAAGCTAACTCAGAGGTGCAACTTTTTTCTGTCACATTGCGAGCTATACAGGCTAGGTTAAGCAAGGTTGTGAACCTGTTTCACGTTTTACTAGCACGCTGTGATCTGGGATTCGTAGTCTAAAAGTAGCCCCTAAAAATCTAAGGATAATGTTAACTATCTCTGAGTTGGTAGAATTTGTCGCGTTACTTGTCACATTATTTTACCGTTACAGGTTACTTTATTAACGTAAATGCTAAACTACTGACCCAAGCGGATATCACTATAAGTTTAGGAATCAAGCCAAATGGCAGAATTAAAGAATGATCGTTATTTACGTGCGTTATTAAAACAGCCTGTCGACAGAACTCCTGTCTGGATGATGCGTCAAGCTGGTCGTTATCTTCCAGAATATAAAGCCACCCGCGCCGAAGCTGGCGACTTCATGTCTCTTTGTAAGAACCAAGATTTAGCTTGTGAAGTGACCCTACAGCCACTACGTCGTTACGACTTAGATGCGGCAATCTTGTTCTCAGACATTCTTACTGTTCCAGATGCAATGGGTTTAGGCCTGTATTTTGAAGCTGGCGAAGGTCCACGTTTCGAACGTCCTACAGACACTATCGATTCAATTAAAAAGCTTTGCATCCCAGATCCAGAAGATGAGCTTGGCTATGTAATGCGTGCTGTAAGCACTATTCGTCGTGAACTTAAAGGCGAAGTACCGTTAATCGGTTTCTCAGGTTCTCCTTGGACGCTAGCGACTTACATGGTTGAAGGCGGTTCTAGCAAGGCATTTGAAAAGATTAAGAAGATGGCTTACGAAGAGCCAGCTACTCTACACATGCTGCTAGATAAGCTAGCTGATTCTGTTACTTTGTACTTGAACGCTCAAGTTGCAAACGGTGCACAGTCTCTAATGATTTTCGATTCATGGGGTGGCGCGCTTTCTCACCACGCATACCGTGAATTCTCACTACGTTACATGCAAAAAATCGTTGATGGCTTAACTCGCCATGCAGACGGTCGCCAAGTACCAGTTACTCTATTCACTAAAGGTGGCGGACTATGGCTTGAGTCTATGGCTGAGACTGGCTGTGACGCACTAGGTCTAGATTGGACTGTAGATATCGGTGATGCACGTCGCCGCGTTGGTCATAAAGTTGCTCTACAAGGCAACATGGACCCATCAGTACTTTACGGTACGCCAGAGCGTATTCACCAAGAAGTGGATCAAATCCTTTCTTCTTACGGTGAAGGCACAGGCCACGTATTTAACTTGGGCCATGGTATTCACCAGCACGTTGATCCTGAGCGCGCTGGTTCGTTCATTAACTCAGTGCATGAGTTATCGGCTAAATACCACAAGTAAGCATTAGCATTTCTGCTAATTGACTACTATTGTTTGGTGTGAATAAAGGCTCAGTTTACTGAGCCTTTATTGTTTCCGCTGTTTGTAGTACCTGCACTTGAGAATCATTTTGCTCATCTTTTTCCGCCGCGTTTAGCTGTTTTAACTCCAGTCTAAATTGGCTGCCTTTACCTGGCATGCTGTCTATTTCAATGGCACAACCGAGTAAGTTTAATAACTGCCTGACGATAGCTAAGCCAATTCCGAGTTGTGGCAGGGCTGTTTGTTTGCTCGATATTACCATAGCTTTATGATTCAACTGCTTTAAAGCTTGAAGCTCATGTTTGTGCATTCCAGAGCCGTTATCACTGACTTGTAACCATAACTTATTATCTTCGCTGATGAGGGTTTCAATGGTTATCTTTCCTTGTTCTGGGGTATAGCGAATTGCGTTATCGATGAGGTTATTCAATACCCTTTGTAGCAACTGTGGATCAGTGTTAATGGTGAGCAAGTGTGAATCGCTAAAATTCAGTGCAATGGCTTTTGACTTTGCTCTTGGAGCAAAGGTTTGTTTCAACTCAAGTAACTGCTGGCTCAATGAGCAAGCCTGAAATTTTGCCGTAATTTGGCCATTTTCAAGGGCGGCAAGTTCAAGCAGTTGTCCGAGTAATTGCTGTAAGTGTTGACCAGAACGAGCGGCTACTTCGATTAAGTCATTACTGCGTTCATGCTCTGGCAGCAATAACCAAGTATCAATGTAACCTTGTAGTGAGGTCAGTGGTGTTTTTAGATCATGAGATAGGTGCAGCATAAAGGCATGCCGCTCTTCTTGTTGACGGCTAATTGCTTGATGTTGCCCGCTTAAAGCGGCAAGTAAAGTGTTGATGTGGTGGCTGAGTTGATTGATTTCACTGCTACCAGAATATTGCCCTGGAAGAGTGAGTCCATCATTGAGTTTGTGGCTAGCCAAAAGTCGTAAATCATGCTCTAACCGGCTGAGGGGCTGAGTGAATATCTTTAGTAGCAACACAAACAGTAAGATTGCAAAAGCACTGCTAATGACAATCGCTGCCGTCCAAAACTGAGTCGATTGATGTTCGCCAACAATTGATTGCCAACTATCAAAGTCCTCACCGCCAATAATCACATAGAGATAGCCAGTTTGTTCACCTTGTGAGTTGATCAGCTTAGCAGCAGAAAAGATTTTATCTTTATTAGTTGAACGCGGATCAGTACCTAGTAAAGGGAGTTTAGCTCCGTTGATAAAAGTGGTGATTAAACTGGTATCAACTTGCTGCTGTTTAATTTTCTCTTCATTTGCGTCATAAGCAATGACTTGCCCTTGATTATCTAAGGTGTAGATCTCAAAGCTAGGACCTAGCAACATAAAGTCATGAAAAGCTTCTTTTAATGCCGCATCAGAAGTAACGCCTTTAGACAGCAATGGATTGATATGCGCCATATGTTCTGCCAAGTCACGGTGCAATGACTGTTGAATTTGGTTACGACTAAACTCCTGACTAAATTGCTGCCACTGCCACAACACGATAAATAATATGAGTATGACTAAGGTGGCCGCGAGTAATATTCGGCTAACATAAGCTTTTCATTACTTGTCCTCTAGATTGAGTGGTCGCATTGGGCGGAAGTTATGAAGCTGCTTGCACTGCTGGTGGGGTAAATTTGTATCCCACACCCCAAACGGTTTTTACCAGTTTTGAGGTCTGAGAGTTATGTGAAAGTTTAGAACGCAGGCGATTTACATGGCTATTTACCGTATGTTCATAACCTGAATATGTATAACCCCATACAGCCTCTAGCAATTGCATTCTGCTAAATACTTGCTTGGGATGCTGTGCAAGGTACAGCAATAGGTCAAACTCACGGGCGGTAAGTTCGAGTACCTCATTAAAGGCGATCACTTCACGGGTACTGCAATTAATCGTTATACCTTCAAACTCAACAGAGTTCTGCTGTTGCTCGGTTTGTTTAGTGCGCCTTAATAGGGCTTTAACCCGTGCTCTTAACTCTAAAACGCTAAAGGGTTTGACAAGGTAATCGTCGGCACCTGACTCTAATCCTAGAACGATATCTGCTTCGGAATCTTTTGCGGTTAGCATCATACAAGGGAGTTCATTCCCTGCTTCACGAAGTTGCTGACATAAAGTAATAGCATCGCCATCGGGTAGCATTCTATCCATTAAAACAAGATCAATAGGCTGCTGCGCTATATGGCGCTGGGCTTGCAGTAAGGTAGTGCAATGGATCACATGATGATTCATGCTTTTAAGATTGAGCATAACCAGCTTTGCTAGATCTTGTTCATCTTCAACTAGCAGTATTTGCTTTAATGTTTGATACTCATTATTGAGGTTTGATCCATTCATGTTTCGCTCCCAAAGGCGGTTCCTGACTACTAGACCCGCCGATGGAAACTTTTATTTCGCACTATTTTTAGTCAATTTATAAGTCGTTTACTCTGTACGACTTACTGTGATTAACAGTACGGGGTTGTCAAAACGGTGTGAGGCAGTAAGCACTGAATCAGCTAGACCGTCATCATGACTAATGACGCCAGAGTGAGCATGTACCAAATTTGAATCATCACGTGCCGCATTAAAACCTTCGCCGCTGTCAGCAGGTCCTGGTATTGTGCCTTTAGCCTCGCTATTGGCTTCGGTGCCCGCATCGTACGCAATCACTCTAAAGGTCATTGATTCATCTACGGTTAAGTTCGTTAAGTCGTAACCGGTAAAACCAGCAAAAGCGTCGTTGGTATTAACCAGCATAGTTACCACTGAGAGGTCGGCGATTTCTTCGCTGTTGAGGCTAATTGCGATGCTTTCAGTAGCACCCGGTAGTAATATTCCAGCACCATTGGTGAGCTCTGTAACTGCGACTTCATCGCTTAAGCCACTAGCATCGCCTGATTCCGCTAAGGTTTCTAATGCAAGGCTAGCACTTTCACCACTTGTCCAAAGTACAGTGTCAACTTGATGATTGACCACTGCGATTGGTGACATAGGTTGATTGGCGGTTAAGTTAGTCACTGCAACGGTATAGCTTTGCATGCTAGGCGCTATTGGAGCCGGACTGTCATTATTGTTGTCAGAGCAACCGCCGAGAATTAATGCCCCCGACGTAATGAACGCAAGTGCGCTATATCTAAGGTACTTGTTCGGATTATTCATCGGTTATCCTCCTATTTCACCACGACAGTAACTCGAGCTACTGGGTTTAACCAACGGTGTACGCGGCTATCAAGATCGCTCATGCCGCCTTGTAAATCTGTATCGCCGAGTACGCCTGGATGAATATGCACTTTGTCATTACTGCTCATATCCATCACGCCTGTAGCGTTCATACCACCATCTCCACCAGGGGCTGCGGGGATCCCTGGAACCCCGGACATCCCACCACCATTAACGATTTCATCATTGGCTTCTGTACCTGCGTCATAAGCATTAAGCGTAAAAGTATAGCTACCGGCTTCTGCTGGAATTTTCCAAGCATCTAAGCCAACAAATGCGTCGTTGGTGGGCAGTACCATGGCGGTAATCGATAAATGGGTCATATCACCGGTGTCGAGCATAATGCTATCGACCTTGCTGCTTGGTGCTAACAGCCCACCAGCTGGATTAGCTACTGTGACACCGCCTGCTCCTGTGACTGCAGTATCTAAATCACCAATATCGCCACCTTCAGCCATTTTTTGTAGTGCTGGTGTGGCCATCTCTCCGGCTTGGAAAAGGTGGCTGTCCATGTCGTGGGCAGCAATAAGTAGCGGGGTGAAATGATTTCCATGGGTTAAATTGGTGACGCTAATCTCTAACTCAGCCGCTGTGACTGGAAGACTGACTACGCTACCTAGAATAAGCATTTTAGTGATCTGGTTAAGCTTCATGATAACTCTCCTTTGCAATGTATGGACTTAGTTTGGCAAAGGGTTATCACCTGAGTATCGCCCAATTATCACAAAAGTATAACAATTGGTGTTTTCGTAAATAACGGTCAATTTTCAGAGGATTAACAGCTGTGATACTGCAATTCGTAAAAGAGTTGTTCTTGTTTGACGCATTTATCAACGACTGCGCTCTAAGTAGGTATTATCTGTGACGTAAATCGGGTACTTTGCTAGCGCAAACCAAGTCTTAGCCACAGTTTGGCTGGTTTTGAATTAGAGAAGTTGTCCCGATATGCATTTGGATAAAAAAGTTTTATTAATGATCTTTGGGTTGTTTACTCCCTTAGTTATTGCTGCTTGTTTGGTGGGGAACGATTGGCTACATGACGAAGTCGAAGACATTCGTCACTATGTGATAGAAAGAGAGCTTGCTAGCATTGAGTCTCAACTGGACCAAGATCTTGCGGGCTTACAGGGACAGTTTGAGGCTACTGCGCCAGTTAAAGGCGGATTAGTGGCATTGATGCCATCGATTGCCATATTTGGCAGTGCGCAGGTGCAACCTAGTCTTGAAGGCACTATCTTGCCAATAGATAAGCTGGCACAAATTGGTCTAAATTTACCGGAGCCTTTGCTGTCTAGTGCCCGAGCGAGCGTGTATTTTGATGCTAAGCAGCAACAAGCTTATTTTATCAACATTAATCTAAAGACGATCGATACACAGCCAGAGACTTTGGTGCTAGTTACTCCAATAACTGATGACTATTTGGCTCATATAGGAAGTCTTGAGTTCGCAACTCAAGTTAAGGTTATTACAGGTAAAGCAAAGGCTGGTATTGTTCTGTCTGATAACGTAATCAACGCACAACTTGATGTTCCAACGCTATTTTCTCAGGCGCCGATCTATTTATCTGTGACCTTTTCAGATCAACTGTTTTCTCGAATTGGCTGGCACTTTTCCTTAGTGGTTTTAGCACTGTTTGCGGTGATGATGGGTTTATTATCATTAGCCTATATGTGGATTCGACTGGCAGTAGCAAAGCCGTTGCAGGGCTTTTTTTCTCAGCTTTCAGCTATGGAGTCTCAAGTTGAAGAGCGGAGCTGTAATAAGCTTGATGTTAAAAACTTAGCTTTAGTATCACAGGCAGGTTCTAGTGGATCTTTGAATTCTCAAGACATGGGAGTAAAGCTACTTACTGACAATATTAATCAATTACTTGCGAGTAATTACAACCAGCATCGTCAATCCAAAATGATTTTAGAGTCAATTGCTGAAGCTGTGATTATGATAGATCTCAACGGCAATGTGAGTGATATAAATCCTTACGCAGAGCGATTACTACAACAAAATTTGCAGCAAGCTCAGGGCCAACCAATACATGAGTTACTGCGGAGCTCTAAAGCATTAACGGCAAAAGTCAGTCAATTTATGCAAATTGGCTGTGTGACCCCAAAAGCAACGACATTGAAGCTTAATCTTGATACTTCAATCGTGATGACTGGGACACTAACAAACCTGTTAAATGCTAAAGGCGAGGTTATTGCCGCGTTATTGGTATTGAAAGATATCACTCGGGAGAACTCCTTAAACCAACAAGTTGAACGCCATAATCATTTCGATTGGATTACTGGGGTATTAAATCGAACAGCCTTTGAAACGCAGTTAGTCGATTATGTTAGTGCCAGCCAATCGATTGCGGTTGTATATTTTGACTTAGAACAGTTTAAATTAATTAACGACGCTTGTGGCCATAGCGTTGGCGATAAGATGCTTGCTAAAGTCGCTAAAGCAATCTCTGCTAGCATTCCCTCTGGAAGCTTACTTGGCCGCTTAGGTGGCGATGAGTTTGCTTTAGTCGTAAAAGATCTTTCAGCTCTAGATACGGTGAGATTAGTAAAAGCGGTTATTTCAAAGGTAAGTGCTCAATCAATTTTAAATAAGGGTATTTGCTATCGCGTGGGGCTAAGTGCTGGTGTCGCCCTTAGTCAGGCAAACCAAAAGATTGAAGTATTTGAGCTACTTAAAGATGCTGATATTGCCTGTGATGCCGCTAAGCGTAAAGGTAACAATCAAGTTCATCTATATGATAGCCGCGATAAAGATTTAAGTTATCAACGTAATGCGCCTAAATGGGCGGTTCGAATAGTTGAAGCGATTGAAAATAATGAACTGATTCTTTACTACCAAAAAATCGCAAAGCTATCGTCTCACGGGTATCGTCAACGAATGGAATTGCTATTACGCATTCAAGATCCTAGTGGGCGTCTTTTATCTCCTGCACAATTTATTGCTGCAGCAGAACGTTTCAAGCTAATTGTTGAAGTCGATAAAGAGGTTATTAGAAAGGCTTTCTTGTGGCTGTCACTTAATCAGCAAGTTTGGGAAGACCATTGTTTGTCGATTAACTTGTCAGGTAATAGCTTAGGTGCAGAGGGCATGGTTAATTATATTCTGCGTCAACAAGAGCGCTTTGCTATTCCAAGTTGTTGTATTTGTTTTGAGATAACAGAGACTAGTGCGATACAAAATCATAGCCGAGCAATGAAGATGCTAACAACATTGCGTAAGCGTGGCTTTTCTTTTGCTCTGGATGATTTTGGCAGTGGATTTGCGTCTTATGGTTACTTAAAAGAGATGCCTGTCGACTATGTGAAAATCGATGGCTGCTTTGTAAAAAATATTGCTAATAATGCTAAAGATTACGCTATCGTTAAGTCGGTTAATGATGTTTGCCGTGTTATGGGAATTGAAACCGTTGCTGAGTTTGTCGAAAACCAAGAGATTATCGATAAGCTTGAAATCATAGGGGTTAACTATGCCCAAGGTTATGCAATCGGGCGGCCACAGGCTTTAGACACGTACAAAGTAGAGCCTAGAAATACTCAGCGCACAGCGTAATTGTTAGGGTTTACTAATGGCTGCCTGCAGCTATGCCTATACTGTAACGGTTTAATATTTGCGATGGTTGCATTTATATGTGAGTTTAACTAACACATTCAAATAGTTTGATGAGTTAGATGCTATGGGACTCTTTAACGATAAAGTCATTATCATTACCGGTGCGTCAGAAGGGATCGGGCGTGCATTAGCGTTAAAGCTAGCGGCTCATAAGTGCCGGTTGGTGATTAGTGGACGTAACATGCAGCGTTTACAGAGCCTAAGCTCTGAACTTACAGATCTTGGTTGTGAGGCAATCGTGCATGTTGCTGATATCGCTAATCAAACTGAATGTACTGGGCTTGTTGAAGTGTGTGTCGAGCACTATGGGCGACTTGATATCTTAATCAATAATGCCGGTATGACCATGTGGTCGCGCTTTGATGAGCTTGAAGACTTAAGTGTTTTATCGCAAATCATGCAGGTTAACTATTTAGGTCCAGCCTATCTTACTCACGCCGCTATTCCTTACCTTAAGCAGACCCAAGGCCAAATCGTAGCAGTAGCCTCATTAACAGGTATGACAGGTGTACCAACTCGCTCTGGATACGCAGCGTCTAAACATGCAGTGATTGGTTTTTTTGATTCACTACGGATTGAACTTAGTGATGACAATGTAGCGGTAACCGTTATTTGTCCAGACTTTGTGGTGACTCAAACTCACAAGCGGGCTCTGAATGCACAAGGAAAGCCTTTAGGCGAAACTCCCATGCAAGAAAGTAAAATAATGACTGCTGAGGAATGTGCACAGATGATGTTACCTGTAATCGCTAAGCGGCAGCGCTTATTAGTTACTTCATTACGAGGGCGAGTTGGGCGTTGGTTTAAGATTATCGCCCCCGGCTTAATTGATAAGATAGCGCGTAGGGCGATAGATTCTGGCCGTTAACCTATAAGTTATCGACTATTTATTTAGGTGTTTGACGATAGTTTCTGCGGCTTCAGCTTTAGTGGCTTTTTCTGCCGATGGCTCAATATGTGCAGTCGCACTATGGCCCGTCATATCTTCGGCGATATGTAGCCAATCAGGATGCCAGTAAAAAGATGAGCCCGATAGTGTGTCCCAGTTATGTACACCAGATGTCTCGCCTTGGTAGATAAGATCGCTTACTGAATATTTCATTGTCTAACCCCAGTTTGTTAAGTTTAATTCTTGGCAATTTATCGATCCACTCTGTTTAATATTTATCTTTTTAATTTGCGTGGATCTATTGCTGCTGGATTCAGCATGCACTTTCAAGTCACGCTTTTGTGCTACATAGATCACAAAAAACATGATTGCTTGATATTGGTTTACAAGCTGAAGGCACAAACCAGAGGTTATAAATGAAAAATCGCAGTCACAACCTCAGCTGCTTGATGTATGAGTATGTGACTTGAGGCCAATTGACAGGCATAAAAAGCTCGGAGTTAACTAAGCTTTTTAAACTAGAACTAATTTTGTTTAACCTGTGGGGGTTTCACGGACACATATTACACGGTAAGTGATGTCATTACGGCTAAGTAATAACCCTTGTTATACCAATATTTTTTTATGGATTAGCCTATAAGTTAATATAGTAGGCATAAAAAAGCCCTGAATTAACAGGGCTTCTAGATTAACTCGCTAATAAAGAGTCATTTAGCCTTCGCCATTTTCACGAGCGATTGCGCGGTAAGCAATATCGGTTCTAAAGTAGACGTCATCCCAATGGATAGCATCAACTAGACCGTAAGCTGCTTGCTGTGCTTCGGTAACAGTATTGCCAAGTGCAGTAGCGCATAATACGCGGCCGCCGTTAGTCACCACATGGCCATCTTGCATGCTAGTTCCTGCATGGAACACTTTCGCGTTGTTATCACCAAGAGACAGACCGTCAATCACATCGTGTTTACGATACGCCTCTGGATAACCGCCTGCAGCTAGAACCACGCCTACAGCAGCGCGTGCATCAAACTCAGCTGTCACTTGGTCTAGTTCACCACGAGTCGATGCTAGGCATAGCTCAACCAGATCAGACTGAAGACGCATCATAATAGGTTGAGTCTCTGGGTCACCAAAGCGGCAGTTGTACTCAAGTACTTTGGCGCTGCCATCTGGTGAAATCATCAAGCCTGCGTATAAGAAGCCTGTGTAAACATTGCCTTCAGCAGCCATGCCATCAACGGTTGGACGAATAACATGTTCAATAGTCCAGTCGTGAACTGCTTGGGTTACAACTGGCGCTGGCGAGTAGGCACCCATACCGCCAGTGTTTGGACCATGATCGCCGTTATCACGCGCTTTATGATCTTGGCTAGTGGCCATAGCAAGAATGTTCTTACCATCTACCATGACAATGAAGCTGGCTTCTTCGCCAGTAAGGAACTCTTCGACAACCACGCGAGAGCCCGCTTCACCAAACTTGTTGCCCGCCAGCATATCTTCAATCGCTGCATCAGCTTCGCTTTGATCTGCCGCGATAATCACGCCTTTACCCGCCGCTAAGCCGTCGGCTTTAATGACGATAGGGAAACCCGTTAAGCCAGTCACTTGCTTAACATAAGCTTTAGCAGGCTCAATCTCAGTAAAGTTTGAGTAAGCAGCAGTAGGAATGTCGTGACGAGCTAAAAAGTCTTTAGTGAAAGCTTTAGAAGACTCTAACTGCGCAGCGCCTTTGGTTGGACCAAAGATAGGCAGGCCTGCTTCATTAAACGCATCAACTACGCCCAACGCTAATGGCACTTCTGGGCCTACGATGGTGATAGCCACTTTTTGCTCTTCGGCAAATGCCACTAACGCTGAGATCTCTTCAACATTAATCGCCACGTTTTCAAGCTTTGGTTCTAGTGCTGTACCAGCATTACCTGGAGCCACAAAAACCGTTTCAACTTGCGCCGATTGCGCCGCTTTCCACGCCAATGCATGTTCGCGACCGCCGCCACCTATAATCAATACTCTCATATCTTTACCTTTTATAGCTGCGCCATTCTTCCTATCTCTGCATCAAGTATGCTCACGTATTGGCATACGCTGCGCGTGCTTTCTTTGACCTAGAAAAAATGGCTTGCTCTAAACGTTAAATATTAATTTTGTTAATGCGCGAATAAAGCCCTTTATTCGCGCAAACCAATTAATGACGGAAGTGACGCATACCGGTAAATACCATTGCCATGCCGTGCTCGTCTGCCGCTGCAATGATCTCTTCATCGCGGATAGAGCCGCCTGGCTGGATGATACAACTGATGCCAGCAGCTGCGGCAGCGTCGATACCATCACGGAATGGGAAGAATGCATCTGATGCCATGACAGAGTCTTGTACTTCTAGACCTTCGTCTGCGGCTTTAATGCCAGCAACTTTAGCACTGTAAACGCGGCTCATCTGGCCTGCGCCTACACCGATAGTCATGCTGTTCTTGGCGTAAACAATCGCGTTTGATTTAACAAACTTGGCTACTTTCCAGCAGAACATTAAGTCTTTCATCTCTTCAGCTGTTGGCTGACGCTTAGAAACAACTTTTACGTCTTCAAGACCAACCATGCCTTGGTCGCGATCTTGCAGTAATAAGCCGCCGTTTACGCGCTTGTAATCTAGGCTGGTGGTCTTAGCTGCCCACTCACCACATTCAAGTAAGCGTACGTTAGCTTTAGCGGCAACAATATCGCGGGCTGCTTGGCTAACTTTAGGGGCAATGATCACTTCAACAAACTGGCGTTCAACAATCGCGCTTGCCGTTGCAGCATCTAATTCGCCGTTAAAGGCGATGATGCCGCCAAAAGCTGACGTTGGGTCAGTTTGGAATGCACGGTTATAAGCTTCAAGTAAGTTTTCACCAATCGCTACGCCACATGGGTTAGCGTGCTTCACGATGACACAAGCTGGCTCGTCGAACTCTTTAACGCACTCAAGTGCAGAGTCAGTATCGGCGATGTTGTTGTATGACAGTGCCTTACCTTGCAGCTGGACAGCTGTAGCAACAGAGGCTTCATCAAGGTTAGTGTCAACGTAGAAAGCAGCTGTCTGATGGCTGTTTTCGCCATAGCGCAGGTCTTGCTTCTTAACTAGTTGGGTATTGTAAGTACGTGGGAACTTAGAATCTGCATGACACTCATCTTTGCTATGTGCAGGCACTTTAGTACCGAAGTAGTTAGCAATCATGCCATCGTAAGCAGCTGTGTGCTCAAATGCGGCAATTGCTAAATCAAAACGAGTTTCAAGGGTAGTGCTACCTTCGTTCGCTTGCATCTCGGCAATTACGCGGCCGTAGTCGTTAGCGTTAACGATGATAGTAGTGTCTTTGTGGTTTTTAGCAGTAGAGCGCACCATAGTTGGGCCGCCGATATCGATGTTTTCGATAGCGTCTGCAAGGGTGCAACCTTCTTGAGCGACAGTTGCAGCGAATGGGTACAAGTTAACAGCTACCAAGTCGATAGGCTTGATATTGTTTTGTTCCATTACGATTTCGTCTATACCACGACGCGCTAAAATGCCGCCATGCACTTTAGGGTGCAGGGTTTTAACGCGACCATCCATGATCTCTGGGTGGCCAGTATAGTCTGACACTTCAATGACAGGCACACCATTATCAGCCAGAAGGCGTGCGGTGCCACCAGTAGAAAGTAGTTCAACACCTTGAGCATGCAACGCTTGTGCAAACTCTAGGATTCCGGTTTTATCTGAAACGCTTAACAGCGCGCGACGAATAGGTCTGGCATTATTCATTGTAGGTACAGGGTCCAGTAGTTATTTTTAAGGATCTTTCGGAAAACAGAACAGTCTCACGCGATAAACGTCTACACTGCTTTCCAAAAGTCCCTCAAGTTTTTTACTCTCCCGTCACGGCGCGCATATTTTACCGTAAATTTACCTCTGGCGGTGTTTTTTTCTGCGCGATTTCACAATACGTTCAGCAGAACAAGCTTTGTTATCCATTTAGGTGCAGAATAACTCTTGACCTTGGATACAACTCCAAGGTTTATACTCTCATCATTACAGTGGCAAAATCCTGTTGTTTTTGTCGGTTTTACCACTGGCTAATGTTTGAGTTTAAAACTGAATAGTAAACAGAATTTAGATTGATTGGGAGCTAGGCATGTATCGAATTGGTGAACTTGCAAAGCAGTGTGAGGTAAAGGCTGACACCCTAAGGTTTTATGAAAAACATGGGTTGCTAGCGCCATCTTCACGTACCGATTCCGGTTACCGCATTTATACCGAGGCTGACGCTGAACGCTTGCGCTTTATTCTGCGCGCCAAAGCGGTGGGGTTTACGCTTGCTGAGATCACCGAGCTGTTGTCGATTGAGCTTGATAAATCCAATTGGGCCTGCGCCGATGTCAAAGGCATGGTTGATGATAAGTTGGCGCACGTCGAAGCGAAAATCGCCGAGTTAAATCATTTTCAGTTGTCTCTGCAGCGCCTGTCTCAAGCTTGTTGTGGCGGCCCAGAAAGTGCTGAACATTGCTCGATTCTCGAAGCATTAGAATCAAATACTGACAGCATTCGCTGTGAAAATGATAAGCATAGTTACGGTGAACACGAGTTCACTAAAGCCTGCACAGATAAATAGCAAGTTAAGCTCGAGAGCAAGATCGGTTACAGGATCGGGATCTGAATCGAGAGCTGGATCAAAAACGAATTAGATACTTAAGAATAGACGTGAGAAGTCGCTATGTTATTAGAAAACTTTATTGAGTTGTTTCTAGAGTCAGCCCCCTGGCTTCTGCTTGGCTTAGTGCTGGCAGGTATGTTGAAAATGTTTGTGCCTATGGCTTGGATGCAAAAGCAGTTAGGCGGTCACGGTGTTAAAACAGTGGTCAAAGCGGCGGTACTAGGTGCACCTTTACCCTTGTGTTCTTGCGGTGTAATTCCGGCAGCAGTGGGGCTGCGTCGTAGTGGTGCCTCTAAAGCAGCGACGACCTCATTCTTAGTTTCGACTCCTGAAACTGGTGTTGACTCAGTAACTGTGTCTTATGTATTGCTTGGTCCTTTTATGGCGATTGTCAGACCGATAGCAGCGGTGATGAGTGCGATTGTGGCGGGTTTATTAGTCGGTCGTGATGACGATGACGGCAAGCCTGCTGTTAGCGAGCAAGCTAAGTCTGCTTCAGAAGGCAAACCTGAGCCCGTTGCGTCTTGTTGTAGCAGTAAGAAATCAGCACCCAAAGTTGAGCCGCTAGCTTCTTGTTGTAGCAGTAAAAAATCTGCACCTAAAGTAGAGCCTAAGGCTGAAAAGTCTTGCTGTTCAAGCAATAAGGCGACAGATGTGAGCATGAAACCTGTAGCTGATACGAGCGTTATGGCGATGAAAGCACCTGAAGTAGCGGTAAAACCTGCATCTTCTAGCTGCTGCTCAACTAACAAAGAAGTCCTTGCTGAAAAGTCAGCATCTTGCTGCAGCAGTAAAAAAACGACAACTTCTGGCCATGTTCATGCAGACGGTGAAGCTGAAAGTTGCTGTGAGTCGACCAAAGATGTGGCGACTGAATTAAAAGGTACCTCTATTATTAGCCGTATTGGCAAAGGCCTACACTACGCAGCGACAGATTTAGTCCGTGATACCACCATTTGGTTGTTGATTGGTTTGTTCTTTGCCGCACTGGTACAAACCTATGTGCCAGCCGATTTTATGGCTAAGTGGGGCGATGGTATTTTGGCCATGTTAGTCATGGTGCTTATCTCAATCCCTATGTACATCTGCGCCACGGCATCTACGCCAATAGCTGCAGGTTTACTATTAGCGGGTGTATCACCGGGGGCGGTATTGGTGTTTATGCTGGCAGGACCAGCAACAAACATCGCCACCTTAGGCGTAGTGACTAAAGAGCTCGGTAAGCGCGCCTTGTATGGTTATTTAGGTGGCGTGTTAGGTGTGGCGTTAGTGTCGGGCATCTTGGTTAACTATCTCGTTGATACCTTCGGTTTTGTGGTTATGCCGCAAATTGGTGAGCAGCATGAGCTATTACCAGCGAGTATCGTTTACACCTCAGGTGTGGTGCTTGCAATATTAATGGCTAAAGTTTTCTTAGATAAACTCCCTAAAAACTGGTGGCGTCGAGATTGCTGCTCTTAAGCTCTAGCTTGGTAGGACTTAGCTTTTACAGCTAGCTTCTAGCAAATTTAAAGGCACTCATCTGAGTGCCTTTTTTATTTTTAGCGTGTAATACTCTATAACTAATATGAAGTTAGTTAGGCTTAGTTGAGTTGTTGCTGTACTTTAGTTGGAAAATTTCTAACTCTAATTACTGCAGATTAATAATGACAAAAAAAGGGACCTGTCATGAAAAAAATCCTCGCTATATTGTGTTTTACGCTGGCCGTTGCTGGTTGCTCTGACTCCTTCAATTTGGATGCTGATGGAAACTATGTCGAAGGTGTGCATTACCGTGAACTCGCTGCGCCTATTGCTGCTAGCAGTAACAATATTTCTGTGACAGAGTTCTTTTGGTATGGCTGCCCACACTGTGAGTTGTTTGAAAAGCCATTACACAAATGGCAGCAAACCTTAACTGATGGCGTAGTGCTAGTGCAGTCTCCAGCGGTGTGGAATGAAGCGATGAAACTGCATGCTAAGGTATTTTTTATTGCGCAGCAGATGCCGGATAAGCAAAAAATCCATGCGGCATTGTTCCAAGAAATTATTGGGTTACGGGAAATAACCGACCTTAATATCCAGCAAGCTAAGCTGGCAGAGTTTTTAGCGGACTACGGCCTAAGTGAGCAAGAGTTTAACGACAAGCTTAACTCCGCCGATATTATCTCTAAGCTTAAGCAAGCCATGTTGCTTATGTCGTCGGCAGAGATCCAAGGCACGCCAACTCTATTAGTTAATGGTCGCTATATTATTCTCAATGAGTCAGCCAGTTCGGTTGAGCAGGTAATGGATATCGCAAGCTATTTGGTTGAGTTAGAAAAGACTAGATTATCGAATCCATAGGGCTCTCCAATTAGCGATTTTTCTTTATATGAGGATGGTTAATGTCTGATATGCAAGCGGTAGTGATATTTGATGGTGCTTGTAACTTATGTGATGGCGCAGTGAGTGTTATTACAAGGCATGATCAGCATAACGAATTTGAGCTAGTGGCGTTGCAATCGTTACAAGGACAAAGCTTATTAAGGCAATATCAGTTAACCGATATTGCCTTGGATAGCGTGATCCTGATTAAGTCGGGTCGCTATTATTTACGCAGCGATGCAGTGATAGAGATTGCCAAGTCATTGAGCTCACCTGCTAGCGGGTTACGATACTTGGCTTACTTGCCTAAAGCGCTGCGTAACAGTGGTTATAACCTGGTTGCAAAATATCGTTATCGTTTGTTTGGCCAAAAGGCCCTATGCCGCCTACCTGAACACAAAGTCCAGCATCAAACTGGCACTGAAGCTCGTTCCAGCGCAAATTCCAATTCCAGCTCTAATTCGAAGAGCAAACCAAAACCTCACGGCTAAATAACGTACCCATTTCAAATACCAATACTGCTCACTTTATTGAGTTGTAATTAAGGGGACGATTAGGCTTATTTGATGCAAATCTCATCGATATCTTTGTTTGATGCTAGGACATATTGGTCGCAAATGGCTTAGTGGTCTATTTTGGTACAACGGCAAATCATTCTATTTTTAGGCTGTGAAGAGCTTTGCAAGATGATTGTTCAGCGTTCTGATGTGCCATATTGTCTAAAGCCCTGTGCTCTAACATCGCTAAAGTCATAGCGTTAAGCAGCGGTTAAATGTTCTTATGGGCTGTAAACGCATGGCTGGCTTGCTATCAAGCTCCTTGTAACTTGCCATTCTCACTTTCTCCTACGATACATTTAACATCTTACCTCTAATGTTTTTGCGACATAATGTCCTTTCTATGTTGGTCATAAAGTCCTTTTGGTGTTATCGCGGCTACTTTGGTGTTTTAATCTTCGCTATTGCTATTTTTATTGTTTTTATTCTTCCGCTTACGCTACTTTGCGCGCTCAATTGGTTTTTTATTCTGTTGTGGTTTTAGTGTGATTTAGATCGTATGTTATAAATTGTTCGTTTAGCTGACTTTGGGGATAATCGTTTCGCGTTAATTAGTCTTTGTTTAGGTCATTTGCTGTAGGTCATCTTGGTTGCAATAAACATGATGAGCTCCTTTTAATGATCACAATGTGAGATTCGATTATCGAAAACCAAAACTACGGCGCCGAGATGAGAAAGTCGGTTCTAAGTAGAAAATACTAATTGTGTGAGGGTGATATGGACAGACGACAGTTTTTTAAACTGTGTGCCTGCGGAGCGACCACATCGGCAATATCAGCGTTGGGATTAATGCCCGGCACTGCGATGGCTGCGCCTCGTGAGTATAAGTTGTTGAAAGCAAAAGAAACCCGCAATAACTGCTGTTATTGCTCTGTGGGTTGTGGCTTGTTGATGTACAGCCATGGCAGCAACGGTAAAAACGCTGAAAAAGCGATTTTCCACATTGAAGGCGACGCTGACCATCCGGTTAACCGCGGCGCATTGTGTCCTAAAGGTGCCGGTCTAGTTGACTATGTAAATAGCCCTAACCGTAACCATTTCCCTGAAGTACGCGAGCCAGGCACTAACGAGTGGAAGCGTATCAGTTGGAACGACGCATTTAGTCGTATCGCCCGTCTGATGAAAGACGATCGCGATGAAAACTTTATTGAAAAAAATAGTGATGGCACCACAGTAAACCGTTGGTTGAGTACCGGCATGATGACTTCATCTGCACAGCCAAACGAAGGTGGTTTTATCACTCACAAGTTTGCTCGTTCTCTTGGCCTAGTGGCCATCGACACTATTGCGCGTAACTGACACTCCCCAACGGTAGCAAGTCTTGCTCCAACATTTGGGCGCGGTGCCATGACCAACCACTGGATCGATATTAAGAACTCTAATGTCGTGGTGATCATGGGCGGTAATGCCGCTGAAGCACATCCTGTCGGTTTCGGTTGGGTAACGGAGGCTATGGAACACAATAACGCCAAGTTGGTAGTTGTGGATCCACGCTTTAACCGCAGTGCAGCATTAGCTGACTGCTATGCACCACTTCGTAGTGGTACTGATATCGCATTCCTTTTAGGTCTAAGTCGATACCTCATTGAGACTAAACAAGTTAACTACGAGTATGTCAAAGCGTACACCAACGCTAGCTACATTATTCGTGAAGATTTCGAATTCAATGAAGGCCTATTTAGTGGTTTTGATGACAAGAGTCGTACTTACGACAAGGATTCTTGGTACTACGAATTAGATGAAGATGGTTATGCCAAAGTCGATGAAACTTATGAGCACCCACGTTGTGTGTGGAACTTATTAAAGCATCACGTTGACCGTTACGACTTTGAAACCGTAAGCAATATTACCGGAACGCCAGTTGAAGATTATGAAAAAGTTTGTGCGCTTATTGGTAGCACACACGTTCATGATAAAGCGGCGACTTTCATGTATGCATTGGGCTGGACTCACCACACTAAAGGCGCACAGAACATCCGTTCTATGGCATTAGTGCAGTTGCTACTGGGTAATATCGGCGTATTGGGTGGTGGTGTTAACGCACTACGTGGTCACTCAAACGTACAGGGCGCAACCGATATGGGTCTGCTATGTCAGAACCTACCGGGTTACTTAAAGCTACCAAATGATAACGATACAGATTTAAGCACATATTTAGACAACTATACGCCTAAGGCATTGCGTCCGGGCCAAACTAACTATTGGTCAAATTACCCTAAGTTCTTTATCTCACAGATGAAGAGTTTCTGGGGAGAGAACGCAACTGCGGCTAATAGCTTTGGTTATGACTGGTTACCTAAGTGGGACTTACAGTACGACTTCACCAAGCACATCGACATGATGTACAAGGGCCAAGTTAACGGTTATTTCGTGCAAGGGGTTAACGCAATTAACTCTATGCCAAACCGTAACAAGACTTTAGCGGCATTATGCAAGTTGAAGTACCTAGTGGTGATGGACCCGTTAGCGACAGAAACATCAGTATTCTGGCAAAAAGCCGGTGAGTTTAACGACGTGCAACCAAGCGACATTCAAACAGAAGTGTTCCGTTTACCGACAACATTATTTGCTGAAGAAGAAGGCTGTATTGTTAACTCAGGTCGCTGGATGCAGTGGCACTGGAAGGGCGCGAATCCACCAGGTGAGTCTAAGCCAGATGCAGAGATCCTATCTGGGATCTTAATGAAGTTACGTGAGCTGTATAAAGCTGAAGGTGGCGTGCTGCCTGAGCCGATTGAAGCAGTTAACTGGGCTGGCTACCACAATCCATACTTCCCACATGGTGAAGAAGTGGCAAAAGAGCTTAACGGTATCGATCTTAAAACCGGCAAACAGCTTGATAGCTTTAGCCAGCTAAAAGATGACGGCAGTACGTCATGTGGTTGCTGGATCTACTCTGGTAGCTGGACCGAAGACGGCAACATGATGGCGCGTCGTGATAACTCTGATACGTCAGGTAAAGGTATCACTCCAGGTTGGGCATTCTCGTGGCCACAAAACCGCCGCGTACTATACAACCGCGCATCGTGTGACGTTAACGGTAAGCCATGGGATCCAAAACGTGTAATCGTTGAGTGGAACCACGGTAAGTGGCACGGCATCGATGTGGGTGACTTCAATATGACGTTACCACCAAAAGAGTCGGCGCATCCGTTCATTATGCAGCCTGAAGGTGTGGGTCGTTTCTTCTCGCTAAAACTACTGGCAGAAGGTCCGTTCCCTGAGCATTACGAGCCGATGGAGTCACCAATTGGAACTAACCCATTACACCCTAATGTGATTAGTAACCCTGCGGTACGTTTGTTAGAGGGCGTGGAAGAGACATTGGGTTCACATACTGAATTCCCATATGTGTGTACCACTTACTCGCTAACCGAGCACTTTAACTTCTGGACGATTCATTGTCGTTTAGCAGCGATTTCTATGCCGGAAACTTTCGTTGAATTAGACGAAATTCTTGCAGAGAAGAAAGGCATTGCGAATGGCGATTGGGTCAAGGTGAGTTCTAAGCGCGGTAGCTTGTTAACTAAAGCGTTAGTGACTAAGCGTCTGCAGCCACTGAAAGTTCACGGCCAGATGGTACACACAGTGGGCTTACCACGTCATGGTGGCCATAACGGTCTTACACGTAGAAGTTATAGCTGTAACGTACTGACCACGGAAGTGGGCGATGCGAATACCCAGGTACCTGAATTTAAGGCGTTCCTAGTGGATATCGCTAAGGCTGAGGGAGTTTAATCATGTCTGCTCAAGATATCATTTTAAGCTCTGGCACATCAGAGCTCACTCCTGCAGCGCAGGTACGACGTAAGTTAAGTAAGGTGGCTAAGTTATTCGACGCCACTAAGTGTAATGGCTGTAAAGCATGTCAGGTGTCGTGTTCTGAATGGAACGACCTGCGCGCACCAGTGGGTAGCTTCCAAGGTTCTTACCAGAACCCAATGGACTTGTCTTCTGAGTGTTGGACGCTGATGAAGTACCAAGAAGTTGAGCGAGATAACAAGCTAAATTGGCGTTTTGCCCATAGCGCATGTATGCACTGTGACGATCCAGCTTGTTTAACCGCTTGTTCGACTAAAGGTGCCATTGTGCAGCGTGCAAATGGTGTGGTGGATTTTGATTCTGATAAGTGTACTGGTTGTGGCTACTGCGTGTCGGCTTGTCCGTTCGATGTACCAAGGCTCGATCCTATCGATCAAAAAGCTTACAAGTGCACCATGTGTTCAGACCGGATCCAAGTCGGCCAAGAGCCAGCTTGTGTGAAGTCTTGTATCACAGGCGCACTGAAGTACGGCACCCGTGAAGACATGCTGTTTATTGCCGACTTACGGATTAAAGAACTGCGTAAGCGTGGCTATGTTAATGCAGGCCTATACAACCCAGAAGGTGTGGGTGGTACAGGCATGATCATGATTTTGCATGACATTAATAAGCCGCAAGACTATGGCTTACCAGCGGATCCGAAAACGAGTGTGCCAGTTAAGTTATGGCAAGACGTGGTTAAACCATTGGGTGCGGCGGGCATCATGGCAACAGTTGCTGTTGCGTGTTTACACCGTATCACAGTGGGTCGCAACCTTGTTGAAGAGGACGAGCCTGCACAGTTCGACCACACTCACTCAGATAAGTCAGATAAGGAGTAACGCTCATGCATAAGCAGAATATGATTTTGCGCCATAAGTTGTTCGACCGCATCTGTCACTGGTTTGTGGTCGCAGCAGGTTTGGTGACATTCCTCACCGGCTTTGCTTTCTTCTTCCCATCATTTCAATGGTTGGGATCGATTGCAGGTACGCCACAGATGGCGCGCTTTGTTCACCCAATTGCCGGCTTGCTGATGTGTCTGCCGTTAATGGTGATGCTAGTTCGCTATTACCACCATAACAAGTGGGAAAAGAATGACCTGACATGGATGTTAGCTATCAAGGATGTGATGTTCGAAAACGAGGACAAGATCCCCGCTATCGGCCATTACAACCCAGGTCAAAAAGTGCTGTTCCGTACCTTCGTGGTGACCTCAATCGCATTGACGATTACCGGCATCATGATGTGGCAGCCTTACTTTGCCCCTTACTTTGAAGCAATTGCTATTCAGTGGGCCATTTTGATCCACGCAATCTGCGCCGTGATCATGTTGATCTTCGTGATTGTGCACTTTTGGATGGCAACGTGGGTAGAAGGATCGGTTGCTGGCATGTTGTACGGCTATGTGTCGCGGGCTTGGTGCAAGAAGCATCACCCTAACATGCTAAACGATCCTGAATTAAAGACTAATAAGCAGGAAAAACACTAATTATGAGCACAGCAATACTCGACGCTGAAAAGATCCCTGGTCAGTCATTGGACATTAAAACCGTGATCGCAGCTGATCCAAAAGCCGTTTATCAATTTCGCGCTAAGCGACTTGCAGAGCTTGCCGAAGAATCTGGATTAGCAGAATACTTTGGCCTACTTGAGCAATTAGTTGGCGCGCAAGAAAAGGTATCGGCTCTATATGGTGAGGCGGCAAAGAGCTGCTTTGGCCCTCAGCCAAAGTTAGATCTAAGCCAAAGCCAGCCGATGGCGCAGCAGCATTTTGAGTGGGGCAATTATTGGCAGTCGGTATTGCTGGAGCTGATTAGTGAGCTTATGCCTAAAGTCAGTACAGACTTGCATGTAGTACTAAAGGAACTGGCTAAAGCCAAGGCTGATGTACTGCAAGGTTATGCCCAGTCTATGCTTGGCGGCCGCTTTGCCGAAGTCCCTGCACAGTACAGCCTGTTTATTTGGGCGGCGCTGTCAGTGTACTGGTCACATTGGGCGGTTGATGTTGCACAGGCTTTGGCTGATAAGGCAGAGGCACATAAGCGCTTATGCCCAGTGTGTGGCAGCCACCCAGTAGGGAGCGTGATCAAGGAAGAGCCACGTGTTGGCCTGCGCTACTTACATTGCAGCTTGTGTGAAACCGAGTGGCATGAAGTGCGCGCGGAGTGTACATCATGCGGCGAAAGCAAGGGCGTGTTCTTGTGGGCTGAAACCGAAACTAATGCCGCGATTCGGGTAGAAAGCTGTGACACCTGTCAGGGTTATACCAAGATGTTCTTTACCGACATCAACCCAAGACTAGAAGTAGCAGCCGACGACTTGGCGACCTTAGTGATGGACAGCCATTTGGTTGAGCAAGGATATAGCGCAACTACGGTGAACCCATTGCTACTTGCTCATGAGCAAGAAGTAGAGCCTCAGCTAAGTAAAGAGCCTCAGGTAAAAGTTGGTGATATCCACTAGCCAGCGGTAATCAACAGGCACGAAGCAACTTTTAAGTTTATTAGTAAGCAAGAGCCGCATTTCGCTGCGGCTCTTTTATTAACCTTAATTTCCAAAATTACTCAAACAATTAGACGAAGACTTATGACTCAAGCTATCAACTCCACTCAAGCCCTATACCGTTGTTTACCAGCAATGGACAGCTTGCTGCTGATACCTCAAGTGATAGGTTTTATCGACCAACAGGGTAAGCCCTGGATTAAATCCTTATTGGCGCAAATGCTTGACGATGCACGTCAGCAAATCGCTGAGCGACAAAGCTTGCCAAGCTGGTGCTTAGATATAAGCAATATTACAACCGAGTTAGCCAGCCGTATTAGCAAAGCTCAGCGTCAAAGCATGACGCCAGTGATTAACTTAACAGGCACCATATTGCACACCAACCTCGGGCGCTCGCAGATGTGTGAGGCCGCAATCGATGCGGTTACCCAAGTAATGCGCAGCCCTGTGCCACTTGAGTTCGATATGGGCCAAGGTAAACGTGGCCACCGTGACAGCGCCATATCGACACTTATTCATGAGCTAACCGGTGCAGACAGTTGCTGCATCGTCAATAACAACGCCGCCGCAGTTTTATTGATGCTGGCCGCCACTTCTGCCGGTAAAGAGGTGATAGTTTCTCGCGGTGAGCTGGTGGAGATTGGCGGCGCGTTTCGTATCCCAGATATTATGGCGCAGGCGGGTTGTAAGCTGGTGGAAGTAGGCTGCACTAACCGGACTCATCTTAAAGATTACGCCGCCGCGATTACTGACAACACCGCGGCAATTATGAAGGTGCACACCAGTAATTATCATATTAGTGGTTTTACTAAGGTCACCGAAGAGGCTGAGCTTGGGGCTTTATGTAAAGACAAAGGCATCGCACTGATCTCCGATCTTGGCAGCGGCGCGCTCACCGACTTGTCTCGCTTTGGTTTATCAAAAGAACCCATGCCGCAGCAGATGCTAAAAGATGGCGTTAATCTGGTGAGTTTTTCTGGCGACAAACTGCTCGGCGGTCCGCAAGCAGGTTTAGTGGTTGGTGATGCGGAGCTGATTGCTAAGCTACAAGCGCATCCACTAAAGCGGGCACTGCGCTGCGATAAAATGACGCTAGCGGCGCTTGAAGCAACCTTGATGCAGTATCGTAATCCCGAGGCGTTAGATGGCCAATTACCTATCTTTAGAAAGCTGTCTCGTCCCTTAGCAGAGCTAGAGCAGCTTGCACAAACACTGCAGCAGAAATTAGCCGATAGCGTCAATAGCAGCCTATTTGATGTAACAATTCAAGCTTGCCAAACCCAAGTGGGTAGCGGCTCGCAACCTGATGTGCTGCTTGATTCTGTCGCGCTGTGTTTTGCTGTTAATACTAACGCTAGCAAACATAAGAACTCTCCAAGCGTGTTGCAGTTGGATAAGCATTTTACAGCTGCCAGCTTGCCAATTATTGGCCGGATTACCGCTAATCAGTTGTGGTTAGATTTGCGCGGCGCTGACAGTGACAGCCAGCTTATCGAAGTACTGACAACAAGCCTACTTAGCTTTCATAGAAAAATTGGCTTTCATAGAGAGATTGGCTTTGAGGTGAAAACCGTGGAGGCCGCATCATGATTATTGTTACCGCAGGTCATGTGGATCACGGCAAAACCAGCCTTATTCAAGCACTAACAGGTACCGATGCCGACCGTTTACCGGAAGAAAAACAGCGCGGCATGACTATCGAGCTGGGTTACGCCTTTATGGATTTAACGGATGGCGAGCGCCTAGCCTTTGTCGATGTGCCGGGCCACAGCAAGTTTATTAATACCATGTTGGCTGGGGTGAGCTGTGCCAAACATGCACTATTGATTATCGCCTGTGATGACGGGGTGATGCCGCAAACTCATGAACATTTAGGGATTCTGCAACTGCTAAATCTAGAGCACTTAATTGTGGTGCTCACCAAGCAAGATAAAGTCGATGCTGTCAGGGTCGATGAAGTTAAAGAGCAAGTGAGTGAGCTATTGGCGCAGCACCAAAGGCAAAGCCAAATCTTTGTGGTGTCGGCGCAAACAGGCCTTGGTATCGACGGATTAAAGCAGGCGATTACAGAACTTGCGCAGTCGCAGATCCAAGCGTTAAGTAAGAACGCTGAGCAAGCCAGCTTTCGCATGGCAATCGACCGCACCTTTAGCGTAAAAGGTGCGGGTCTAGTGGTGACAGGTACCGTGATTAGCGGCCAAGTCAGTCAAGGGCAAAGTCTGTATTTATCCGGCCAACGTAAACCGGTAAAAGTGAGAACCTTACATAGCCAAGGCCGAGTGAGTGAGCGCGCACAACATTGTCAGCGGGTGGCGCTCAACATTACCGGGGTCGATCAACATCGCGGCGCTGAGCGCGGTGATTGGCTAACAGCTCTGGAGCCTGCGGCTGAAGCGCCCAAAGTGATTAGTGGGGTATTTGAATCTTGCCTGCCGTTTAAGCACTGGCAAAGTGTGCAGCTGCATTTAGGTAATCGTCACACCACGGCGCGCTTAGGATTACTGCAGACATTAGCCGATGGCACAGCCTTAGTTGAGCTGCAGAGTGAGCAATCACTTGGTTGCGTGGAGCAAGACAGAATCATCGTGCGCGATGCCGCGGCGAAAACCACACTGGGTGCGCTGCGAGTATTAGATATTAACCCACCGAAACGCGCAAAACGGAGCGCCGAGCGTTTAGCTTATTTAGAGAGGCTAAAGCAGTGCCGATCACTGGAAGCGATTTTACAAGCACAAGCGCAAACTCATTGTGTTGAAAAGTCGGCCTTTATGTGGGCCAATCAGTTAACTGAGCCCGCTGCAATATTGGTGAGTGAGCAAGTGTTAACGCTCGATGGTTACTTAGTCTCTTCGGAGCTGAAAAGTCAGATACAAGCACAGCTATTAAGCTTAATCGAGGAGTATCACCAAGCCTCGCCAGAGCTGTTAGGTCTAAGCATTAATCGTCTGCAGCGAATGACCCACAACCAATATCCACTAACCGTATTGCTTAAACTCACTGATAGCCTCAGAGAACAAAAGCAACTACAAAGCACGCGCGGTTTATTGCACCTTCCAAGACATAGTCTTGCGCTATCGGATACTGAGCAGCAGCTGTGGTCACAGATAAAGCAGCAAATGCTTAGCGCTAATTGCCCATTATGGTCGTCAGACTTAGCTCAAGCGCTCAACCTTGAGCTGACAGTCGTTCGCGCCTTGTGCCGTAAGCTGATTCAGCTAGGGTATCTATCGGCGATTATTAAAGACCGCTTTATGCTCACCGAAAGCCTGTATTTCTATGCCGATGTGATCCGCAAACAGATCGATGTGACGGGTGAGATAAAGACAGCAGATTTTAATTCGATTATTAAATTAGGCCGTAAAGCGAGTATTCAGTTATTGGAGTTTTATGACCGCAGTGGGCTGACGTGGCGTAAGAAGAAAGATAACTCGAGAGTGATACGCGACAGCAGTATTTTTATCGCAAGTGATTTGGCGGAAGAACATAGGAGTTGAACCTACCCGGGACTGCTGGCAGCCCCACCTGGATTTGAAATCCAGACGTTTCACCGGAAACGACGTTCTTCCGTATCACTTGCGGCGAATAATAGGTAATTGTATTTGGCTAAACAATAGCAGTAATAAGCAAACTTTATTAACTGTGAGTCTACATGTCATTTATCGATATTAATTCCTGTGAGTGGGACATTATTTACCAGATGTAAACAATACGCTGATGATTAAACCATGAATTTAAAACGATATTAATCGACTTATATGTTTATTAAGTGTGAATTCTATTTACCTTTATCCACTTTTCGATATTGAATCCTTGAGTGGGACATTATTTACCATTAGAAATGGAACTGATATATGACGGAACTTGTGTGTGGCTTAAATAATATTACTGAGCAAACTTCAGTCACGTGTTTTCGTAATGATAGAGAGCAGGCATTAATAGAAACAGTCGCAAAAGAAGTTAGAGTTGCGCTGATTTATAATGGTATTTCTCATGTGGTAATGATGGCCTGCCCAACGGCATTAAAAGAGTTTGCTATCGGCTTTAGTTTGTCTGAGTCGATTATTGAAAGCGTACGCGATATCCGTTCGATTGAGATAGAAACTATCGCTACTGGAGTCTTGGTGCATATTGAGGTTTCTCAGCGCTGCTTTATGCAGTTAAAAGAGCATCGCCGCAGCCTAGCGGGGCGCACAGGCTGTGGCCTTTGTGGTGTAGAGCAGATAGAGCAAACGGTTAAACCGATTGTAAAAGTCACAGATACTGCAAAGTTCGATTTAAATAGCTTGAAGTTGGCATTATCTAACCTACACAAGCATCAAAATGCATTTAATTTGACCGGTGCCACACATGCTGCTGCCATGTTGTCAGTAGAAGGTGATATTATGTGCTGCTTCGAAGATGTGGGTCGTCATGTCGCACTCGATAAGTTAATTGGTCATATCAGCTGTGAGAATCAGGTTCGCCATTCGGCGTTGTTATTAACCAGTCGAGCCAGTTTTGAAATGGTGCAAAAAGCAGCTGTTGCAAATATTAGTATTATATTTGCAATCTCTTCAGCCACTTCGTTAGCGATTGATATCGCAAACAAATCGAATATTACCTTGGTGGGATTTTGTCGCGAGAATAGAGTAACAATCTATACCCATCCTGAAAGGTTGTATTTATGTAATAAAACGCTAGGTGATGTTGAAAATAATAACTTAGCTGTAATGTAACTAGGTTTATCTTTTTAGACTGAAAAGTTAGTTTCTAGATTTAAGCCTTAATTTTAGTTCTTAACCTAAGCCTTGATGAGTTTGAACTATTCACTCAAAGGTTTAGTTTAAGTATTTAATGAGAGTTGGTAAGTTTTAAATATGTGGTTAACGTTTAAAAATCAGTTTTTTATTAAATTCTGGTCGCCTTTTGCTGCCGTTATTGCGGCGGGAATATTGTCGACCTATTTTTTTGGTCTTACCGGTTCACTTTGGGCGGTAACCGGCGAATTTACGCGCTGGGGTGGCCATGTATTGCAGTGGTTCGGCGCTGAGCCGGAAACCTGGCAGTACTTTAAAATCATTGGCCTTAATGGCACACCGCTGGACCGTGTTGGTGGCGTGATGATTATTGGTATGTTTGGTGGTTGTATGGCGGCGGTGCTGTGGGCAAACAACCTAAAGCTGCGTATGCCGAGTTCTAAAAAGCGTATTGCACAGGCACTGATTGGCGGCATGATTGCCGGCTTTGGTGCGCGTCTTGCTATGGGCTGTAACTTGGCGGCTTTCTTTACCGGTATTCCGCAGTTTACCTTGCATGCGTGGATCTTCGCCTTTGCTGCTGCGGCAGGTACTTATATCGGCGCTAAGATCACCTTGTTACCGTTTTTCCGTTCAACTGCCACGCTAAAAGCAGGCGGCTTGAAAAAAATCGCTAAACCTAATCCGAATCAAGTGCAAAACCGTTTTCGCCTAGGCTGGGTGGTATTTGCGGCTATGATTGGCTTGTCGCTGTATGTGATGCAAAGCTCGACTAAGCTTGGTATCGCCATGTTTATGGGGATGATGTTTGGTCTATTGATTGAGCGTGCGCAGATCTGCTTTACCTCAGCGTTTAGAGATATGTGGATCACTGGCCGTACTCATATGGCTAAGGCGATTATCTTAGGTATGGCGGTTAGCGTGATCGGCATTTATAGCTATGTGCAGCTAGGTATGACACCGAAAACCCTATGGGCTGGCCCGAATGCGGTGATTGGCGGCTTACTGTTTGGTATCGGTATCGTTATCGCGGGTGGCTGTGAGACTGGCTGGATGTACCGCGCATTAGAAGGCCAAGTACATTTTTGGTGGGTCGGCATTGGTAATATCATTGGCGCGACAATTTTAGCCTATTACTGGGACGTGATTGCTGAGCCTATGGCGACAAGTTGGGATAAAGTGAACCTATTGGATGTATTTGGCCCACTTGGCGGAGTCGGTGTCACTTATCTACTGCTGGGTTTATCTTTTGTACTGATTTTAATGTGGGAACAGCACTTTTTTAAAAAGCAAAAGGCTGAGCAGCAACAACTCGCGGCAAAGCTTGCTGAATTAAAAGTTGCTCCAGCGGCTACAGCAACACAAGCTTAAAGACCTGTTGTTAGAAGTAACGAATTGATTTATATGTTTTGTATTCGGCTCAAGCGATTTGAGCCAATTTATTGCTGAGGAGCAGTTTATGCCAGCATCTATCGTACCAGATTACAATTTAGAGATTTACGGTGAGCCTTGTCCATACCCAGCGGTTGCCACGCTTGAAGCGATGCAGTCACTGAAAGCGGGTGAAGTGTTGGAAGTGATTACCGACTGCTCGCAGTCGATTAACAACATCCCTAATGATGCTAAGAACCATGGCTACGAGGTTTTAGATATCAGCCAGCAAGGCGTGATGCTGCGTTATTTGCTTAAGAAGTGATTTAAGAAATAGTTGAATAAGTGATTTAACAAATAAGCTCGTTAACGAGCAATAAAAAAGGCACTCAATGAGTGCCTTTTTACTGACTTGCGATGAGCAAGTCAGAAGTCGTTTATCGAAGAACGATTAATTACTGTGGTAGCTCAGCGTTGTGGTAAACGTTCTGAACGTCATCACAATCTTCAAGCGCAGCAAGGAACTTCTCGAATTGCTCAATCTCTTCTGCGTCTGTAAGCTCTGTCATTGTTTGTGGTAAGAAAGTGATTTCTTCCATAACGTAGTCAGTGTCTTCTGGTAGTTCAGCAGCTAATGCCGTCTTCACTTTGAAGAACTCAGTGTGCGGTGCGTAAACGCTGATCATACCGTCTTCTAGCTCAACGTCAGATACATCAACGTCAGCCATCATTAGCATTTCAAGGATTGCATCTTCGTCGTCGCCAGCGAATACGAATACCGCTTGGTGATCGAACATATGGCCAACAGTACCTGGACCGCCTAGCTTGGCATCGTTCTTAACGAATGCTTGACGAACTTCAGTGAAAGTACGTTTTACGTTGTCAGTTAAGCAGTCTGCAATAACCATGCAGCCGCCAGGACCAAAACCTTCATAGCGTGCTGTTTCGTAGTCTTCACCACCGCCGCCACGAGCTTTCTCAATTGCACGTTCAATAACGTGTGCTGGTACCTGGTCTTTCTTTGCCTTGGCAATCATGGTGCGAAGCGCAAGGTTGCCTTCTGGGTCGAAGCCACCATTCTTGGCACAAACGTACAACTCTTTCCCGTAACGAGAATAAATTCTAGTTTTTTGCCCAGCCGTTTTCGCCATGGATTCTTTTTTGTTTTGGTATGCTCTGCCCATCTTGATCTTTCTCACTAAGCCTAAAAAATTGCCAGCAATGTTAGCAGCTTTATCGAAATAAATCAGGTACAGGCCTTTAAAAATGCTAAACGTAGCGATTAATTTTGTTTAATAGCAGCAACTAAAGCCCCGCATTCCTGTGCATAGAGCTTTTGGTTTGCTACTCATGCTTGAAATTGAAAAGACTCAAGCAGCGCATCGATAGTTTTTTTTATAAGAAGTGGTGGTGTATGGCCAAAATCATGTACGGCATAAACGCTATTTAATGGGCATTGGTGAGAGGGGATAAGCTCAATCAGCGATGGCTCTTTTGCAAACATGAACTCAGGTAGTAACGCCACGCCTAAGCCAGCCTTCGCCAGTGACAATACCGCTGACGAGGTGTCGGCGTAACGGTTTGCGTTAAAATGTACGGTTAACTCGTCAGGCAGTTTTACATTCTTATTAGTCGTATGACTAACATTACGAATTGCAGAGCCTTTTATTTGCAGTGAATGCTGCAGGCTTTGGCCTTGCCAAGAGTTAGCTATGTAATCGAGTGCAAGCCAATCATTTGCCTGGATCAAAGCACTGTTTTGGTCAATAAAGACCTGGCTGGCACAAAGCACATCTCTAAATTGTCCCACTTTTCGCTGCATAAGATTACTGGATGCTAGCTTACCGACACGCACGGCGATATCGATATCTTGCCCGAGCAGATCGATACGGCGATCTTGCACTTGAATGTGTGGTCTTATCATCGAGTTGTTAGCGCAAAGCTCAGCGATAGCAGGTGCAATAAAGCTGCCGACCAAGGCGTGAGGGGAGCTTATTTTAATTGGCCCTGCGAGTTTATCAGCGGCTTCTCTTGCTTGCTGCCAAGCAAGGTTAGATATATCGCCAAGTTCACGGCAGCGTTGATAAAAGTCTTTACCTGCAGGTGTGAGTTGTTGCCTGCGAGTGGTTCTATGCAGTAGCTGTACACCTACTGCAAGCTCTAAAGATTTTAGATGGTGACTGACCACAGACTTAGACAGATCGAGTTTGTCTGCAGCCGCGCTTATCGAGCCGCTATCGACGATTTGTTTAAATATGGCCATATGCCGTAGATGATCCATAGCCGTATGCCTCGGTGAATTAATTCTTTATTGTTCTGTTTAATCGAACAGTAATTATTGTTTTACCTAGATTATCAATGTCAATAGTCACTGTAAACTGAGTCTATATTGAGATATTGATTAACAACAAATATGGAGCAAAACATGTCAGATAAATTACTCGATGCGGTAAAGCTAGCTAGCGCCACTTGGATGCAAGGTTTTAACACTCAAAATGCAGCACAGTGCGCGGCACAGTATGCCGCCGATGCACCTATGTTAGCGCGTCCATTTGGTGAGTTTATCGGCACTGAAGCGATACAAGCCTTCTGGCAAAATCTTATCGACCAAGGTTATTGTGATGTTGAATACACTAGCCCTGACTTTAAAGTGCTGGATGAAAAATCGGTATTGCTGACCACTGCCTGGAAAATGAATAAAGCCCATGGTGTGGTACATAAAGAGATTTGGGTATTGCAAGATGATGGTACTGCCAAGCTAGTAGATGATGAGTTTGAAGTATTAGGTTAGGCGGCATCGCTGCTGTTATAACTACAAGCAAATATTGATATGTATAAGTTCAAGTAAGCGAGCTTGCTTGAACTTATATCAATCAGTATAAAGATTTGATTTACACCCTATTATTTCAGCATTTTATCTTTTGTTTCCTTATCGATTTTTACCGCATACCACTCGCTTAATTTTTCATTAATTTGTGATTTATCCTTAGCCATTAAGATTACCATTTATTAAGTTTTTCTCTTCGTTAGCTATTGTTTATAAAACTATTTCTTCGATGGCCTCTCTCAGGTTGTAATTAATTGAATCTTAAATTGTTTTTAGGCAGTTTTTGTTTTTTTATTTATGTGATCTATACCTCTAAAGAAGTATATTGATGAGAATTTAGTCACATAAAAGCCCTAGTTGAAACTTTAAGGTATTGACGGGGGAGTAAAAGGTCACGACTTAATAAAAATTATGGAGTGATGATGAGAAAATTTAATAAATGCAGTGTGGCGTTAATCGTCGCCACCGCTTTCGGTCTAGCAGCCTGTAGCGATGGTAAAGACGGTAATGATGGTGAAGATGGCACTAGCCCGCTACCACCGGTCGTTGAAGTGACCGAAACCACTAATGTTGAAATGCTAAGTCATACCTTAGAAGAAGGTGCGGTGCGCTTTACGTTTGAAGTCACTAATGAAGAAGGCCTGCTGGTGGGGGGGCTTGAAAAAGTGAGTGCAGAAGTCGCTGAACTTACTGATAAAGGTATTGCTCGTAGCCGCCCAGATTTTGAAGGGACGATTGCGGGTGGTAGCGCTTCGAATGAAACCGAAGGCGCGAGTCTGACGATGACTGAAGATGGTCGCTATGAGTTCTTAGCGCCTATGCCTGCGGTTAATGCTGGTACAGAGGGAATTATTCGCATCGCTGTTGGTGGCAGCGAAAAAATTGCTAAGTCTGCCTACATTATTGTCGATAAAACAGAAGGTTTACACACAACCTCAACTGCAACCTGTCATGGTTGTCACGTTGATTACGCTGAATCTAGCCTCAAACATCCTAGTTATACTGCGATAAATACAGACGGTGAAACTGACTTAGTTGCCGGCTGTATGATGTGTCACGGTAACGTGGTGCGTGACGAGGGTGGATACGCACGTAATTCCATGCAAAAGATTGGTCACATCAACCATCAGAAGTTTGAGAAAGACTTTGAGCCTGCTAATTGTTACACCTGTCATGCTGAGCCGATCACTAAAGTGAACTCTATGCAGACGTGTACCGATTGTCATGACGCTGCTGGTGTCGGTTCGACCGCAGTTGCAATGACATACAGTGGCTTTAGTGAGTCTGATGATGTGCGTCTATTCCATAAGAAAGTTGCTGAAAAAACCACGGTACGTGATGAGCATACATCAACGGTATCAGCACCTTATATGAATACGGATGCGGGTTACTGTACTGACATTGCGCTATTTAAAGGCGAAGAACAGCTTAATATTGAAAGCTTACTAGCTGACGGTACGTTGTCTTATCTTGGCGCTTACTTACATGGCTATGATAACGGTTCAATTGTTGGTCGCGCTGCGCAAACTGCTACTACAACAACATTTGACACTAACGGCACGGCAGCTCTGTGTTTTGAAACCTTAAGTGCAACCTTCCCAGAGTTAATGGCTAGCTCGCGCATTACCTTTAATTTCGGTGATGACGCAGGCTATGACGGTGTCACCTTACATGGTTACTCTGACATGATGTCAGGTACGCTATATGAGCGTCGCCATAGCGTAACAATGGATAGCTGTAGCACTTGTCACAATAACGAGACCAATTACCACAAAAACGGCAGTTATGCCGATGGTGGTTTAGGTTGTGTTGCTTGTCATAACAACGGCCAAGATCGTAGCTCGAAGAACTCAGCGCCAGGCTTTGGCCCTATGGTTCACAGCATGCACTGGGGCGTAGGTAGCTCAGCAATTACTGGTGAGCCTAACTCTGCGACTAAGCTCAATGCTGAAAACTGTGTCGCGTGTCATGCTGAAGGTATCGACCTAAATGCTGTACCTAATCAGTACATGCTTTCGAAAGCATTTAACGGTGGACAATCAGGTGTTGCATCAAGCCCGGTAACGGCTAACTGTTTTGCTTGTCACGATAGCGACCAAGCACTGAATCACATGAAGTCAAATGGCGGCGAAATCAATACTCCGGTTGACCATACTGGCGATTGGTTCAGCCAAGGCACTTCAGAGTCGTGTGCAACCTGTCATGCTGAAGGTCGTTCGTACGGTATTGAGAAGTACCATGTGTTTGACCGTAAAGAATAAAAAGTAACGGTTAGCTGCTCCCTGCAACTGGCTAACCGGCCACTTTTTTAGGGCTCTATAATAGAGCCCTTTTTTAGCTACTCATCAAAATCAGGTCGCTGGATAAAATCCGGTACATCTAATACTCGGTTTTGCCAATTATCAAATAGCGCTTGATAGAGAAACTCAATAAAGACTTGGTAACGTCTTGGTAAATAGACTCGCTGAGGAATACTCATTGTCACTAAGCTTTGTTTCATCGGAAAGTCATCTAATATTGTGACTAACTCTTGCCTCTCTAACGCATCATGAGCAATAACCAACGGAATCGCAGCGATGCCCAACCCTTCAATTGCCGCTTCACGCATTAAAGTAATGTTATTCGTTTCCAGCCGAGATTGCGGCTCTACAGTGAGCCACTTTTTACCATTAAACAGCGTCCAGTTACCGTCTATATGTGGTGAACCTAGACGGATACATTGATGTTCAACTAATTGCTCAGGCGTGCTTGGTTCGCCATATTTCTCAATGTACTTAGGGCTAGCCATTAAAATCTTAGGCGTATTAATCAAGGCGTAAGTTTTTAAGCGTTCATCAGTTTGTTCGGTAATTTGAAACAGCATATCTATACCTTCACCAACCACATCTACTTGGCGATTAGTGAGTTCTGCTTCAATGGTTATATCAGGATACAAGGCCAAAAAACGTGCGAAAATACGTCCGAAATACAGCTGACCCATTTCGATAGGGCAGACAATTTTTAAGTGGCCCTTAATGGTTTGCTGCCTAGCACTTAGTTGGTCTTCTGCGTTGGTGAGATCCACAAGAATACGATTGACTCGATGGTAGTAATCAGCGCCTGCCTCGGTGAGTTTGAGTGCGCGGGTTGTGCGATACAGTAGTTGTACGCCAGCATCGGCTTCTAGCTCTGCTACTTTACGGCTTACTGTGGCTTTGGTTAGCCCTAGCACATTAGCAGCTTTAGTGAAGCTACCTTGTTCGACCACTTGAACAAACATTTGGATGCGGTTGAGATCTATCATTGTTACACCTGTGAAACAGTGGGTAATATTTTAGCTATCTAATAACTATGTTGAGACAGTAGTAAACTATGACCCACTAATCAAGGAGTCATTCATGTCAAAAACTAAGTTATATTTCGGGATTCCTGTTGTTCTTATTGCGTTAGTCGCTGGTGGTTACTACTGGTGGAGCCAAGTACGTAATTTTGAATCTACCGATAACGCCTATGTAGAAGCCGATATTTCTCATATTAGCGTTAAAGTCCCGGGTTATGTAACGGCCACATTTGTTACAGATAATCAGCATGTTAAGCAAGGTCAGTTATTGGCTCAGCTTGAAGATAGCCAGTTTGCCGCTAAAGTCGCGCAAAGTCAGGCATCACTGTCTAGCGCCAAGGCGCAAGGGCAAACATTAAATGCGCAAGTTGATCTGCAACAGGCGTTAATTTCACAGGCCAAAGCCAGTGTAGTGGCCGCAGAAGCAGAGCAAGTGCGTAGCCAGCAGCAATTAAGTCGCGCATCTAAGCTAAAAGTTAAAAACTACAGCTCGCAAGATGCGGTTGATGAAGCGCAAGCAGGGTTTGAGTCCGCTAGCGCCCATGTTGATGAAGCTAAAGCGGCGCTCGTTGCTAAGCAGCGTGAGCTAAAAGTGCTAACGGCGCAATTAGTTGAGGCGGATTCCAGTGTTGAGCAAGCAAAAGCGGGTTTGGCATTGGCGAAAATTCAACTCGCCGACACGCGAATTACCGCGCCGTTTAGCGGCATTATAGGTAAACGTGGTGCTCAGCAAGGTCAATATGTACAGCCGGGGCAGGCTATTTACAGCTTAGTGCCAGATGAAGCTGTGTGGATCACTGCTAACTTTAAGGAAACCCAAATTGCCCACATGCATGCTGGTCAGCCAGTTGCGATTGAGCTAGATGCTTTTTCTGGCAAGCATTTTACTGGGGTAATTGATAGCTTAGCACCCGCTTCTGGCGCTAAATTTAGTTTATTACCTGCTGAAAATGCGACCGGTAACTTTACCAAAATTGTGCAACGGATCCCTGTGCGTATCCGGCTTGATAGCTACTCGGCGACTAAACTTGAGCACGGCAAAATCGTACCAGGGCTGAGTGCATTGGTGAAGGTGGATACTGCGAGTGATGCGCTGAGCACTGATGTTGTTGCTAACAGAGCGCAATACTAATGTCTGTGGTTAATACAGACCTCAAAGGCACAGATAATTACACGCCACTCAATACGTTTGAGGGAGTGGAGCCCGGTAGCCGTCGTGCTTGGATAGCTGTTTTTGGCGGACTTATCGGCGCATTTATGGCGATTTTGGATATCCAAATCACTAACGCCTCGATGAAAGAGATCCAAGGTGGCTTAGGTGCAACGCTAGAGGAAGGCTCTTGGATCGCGACTGCATATCTCGTCGCAGAGATGATTGCCATTCCACTATCAGGCTGGTTGAGCAAAGGGCTCGATATTCGCCGTTATATGCTGTGGAATTGCGCGATATTTATATTGGCGTCATTGCTTTGTTCAGTTGCTTGGAACCTTGAATCTATGATCGCCTTTAGGGCGATGCAGGGCTTTTTTGGTGGTGCACTCATCCCCATGGCCTTTAGGCTTATTTTAGAATATTTACCCGATAGCAAACGTGCCGTCGGTATGGCGTTATTTGGTATTACAGCAACCTTTGCGCCATCAATAGGCCCTACATTAGGCGGTTGGCTCACTGAGCAATTTAGTTGGCACTATCTGTTTTACATCAATGTGCCACCAGGGCTCGTGGTGATGTCGATGCTGGCCTATGGTTTAGTTAAAAAGCCAATTAATTGGCCAGAGCTTAAAAATGTTGATGTGACCAGTGTGGTGACGATGGCTCTTGGCATGGGCTGCCTAGAAGTGGTGCTTGAAGAGGGTAACCGTAAAGACTGGTTTGGCTCAGATCTTATCCGTAATCTAGCGATTGTAGCGGCGGTAAATATTGCGATTTTCGTTTATCTGCAATTTAAGAAAAAAGATCCATTGGTGAACTTGCGACTACTAGCAAATCGCGACTTTAGCTTATCGACTATTGCGTATTTCTTACTGGGATTAGCACTGTTTTCGTCGATTTATATGGTGCCGCTTTATCTGTCGCAGATCCAAAATTATAACTCATTAGAAATTGGCGAGGTGTTAATGTGGCTTGGCTTTCCGCAGCTACTCATCTTGCCTTTTATGCCTAAGTTAATGCAGCGTTTTGATAATCGTTATTTAGCTGGCTTTGGCTTTTTTATGTTTGGCGTGAGTTATTACATGAACTGCCATATGACAGCAGACTTTGCCGGTCCGCAATTGATAGCCTCTATGGTTGTTCGAGCCATTGGCCAGCCGTTTATTATGGTGCCAATCGGTATGTTGGCGACCTCAAGACTATTAAAATCTGAAAATGCGTCAGCGTCGACGGTATTAAACGTAGTGCGTAACCTCGGTGGTGCAGTGGGTATCGCTTTAGTGTCGACTTTGACCGACAACTTAGGTCGAGTGCATTTAGCGCAGATGAAAGAAACCTTACCGGCAGTTAGCCCGCTTGCTAATGGCTATTTACAGCAAACCGCGGGCATGTTGCAAGCGGCGGGATCGGATCCAATAACCGCAAGCCAACAAGCATCAGCTTTGCTTGGGCAAACCATGCAGCAGCAAGCTATGGTGCAAGCATACAATGATGTATTTTTTATTATGGCAGCTTTGCTGATGGTGGCAGTGGTGTCGGTTTTGTCTATCCGCAAACCTATCGCTCAAGCGTCAGTAAGTCACTAATTGATAAAGTTGCTAAATCTAAATTCAATTTACTCTACTGAGTTTACGATTTAGCGCCTGTTTTTATCATAGTGAAATGCTAGACTGCTGCTCTACTAAGTTGTTTTGGAGCGTTTCCTATGCTTTGGAAATCCTTGTCTTTTTCTGAACTTTCATTGAATGAATTGTACGACCTACTGAAACTACGAGTGGACGTGTTTGTGGTTGAACAAAACTGTCCGTATCCAGAGCTCGATAATAAAGATCGTCACAGCCAGACCCAGCATCTTTTAGGCATCGATGAGCAAGGCGTTATCCAAGCTTATGCGCGTGTGCTAGCGCCCGGTGTGAGTTATCCAGATGCCAGTATTGGCCGTGTTATTGTGGCTGAAGCGGTGCGTGGCGGTGGCGTGGCACATACCTTGATGCAAAAAGCGATTGCGATTTCTAACAAGCGCTGGCCTGAGCATAATATTCAATTAGGCGGTCAAGAGCACTTAAAAGGCTTTTATCAGCAGCAGGGATTTGAGCCGGTGTCAGAGATGTATTTAGAAGACGGTATTCCGCATGTAGACATGCTCTTAACCATCAGCAGGTCTTAATTCAACGTCAAATTCAGCGCGCGAATGTGCGCTTTTTTGTATTTTGCGCATCTCTATTCATATTCCTCATAAATCAAACTTAAGCGAGTAATCGAGTGCTAGAGGTTTGTCTCGTTAGGACTTCTGGGGAATAGTTAACATCACCATTCTTGCTAATGGTTGCCAAGGTATTATGTTGTTTCACAAATGCTTGTGGTCCACTAGGTAGCTGCCTAACGAATAACAAAATAAAGCCAAATTTATTTAAATCATATAGGGCTATTTTCTGCTCGGCAGTCATATTATTCCAGTGTTGCTCATTGCTGCGAACTTGCCTATTCGTCGCAGTTGAAACTATTGGCATCGGTTCATCCTCTTGATATTCGTAGATTACTAATCTAGCGATCTTTTACGCTAAAAAGTGTATTTAGGTTCATCAAATATTTATTTTTATCGTGAAAAATGCTCAACTTGTCTTTCTGTAAGTTCGGCTTGCTTAGGAGTCTGTTGTGCTCAATTATATTGAACCCGTGTTTCGTCCACCGTCAGAGTGGAAATCTCTGATCCTGCAAGTCACTAATGGTTGCAGCTGGAATCAATGTAGCTTTTGCGACATGTACACCGAGCCACAAAAACGCTTTCGAGCGCAAAAGGCCGATAAGATTGAGCAAGATCTTATGGCGGTGGCTAACTCTAAAGCGTATATCAGCCGAGTATTTTTGGCTGACGGTGATGCGATGACCCTGCCTTTTGCACGCTTAGAAGCCATCTGTTTGTTGATAAAGCAATACCTACCTAACGTGACCCGCATTAGCAGTTATTGCTTACCACGTAACATCAATAACAAAACGCCACAGCAGCTGCAGCGCTTAAGAGAGCTAGGTCTAAGCTTGCTGTATATCGGTTGTGAAAGTGGCGATGATGAAGTGCTAGCCCGCATTAAAAAGGGGGAAACCTACGCTTCTTCTCTGGCAGCGCTGCAAAAAATTAAAGCTGCGGGTATTAAAGCGTCGGTGATGATATTAAATGGTTTAGGTGGGGTTGAGTTATCTAAGCAGCATGCTGAAAACTCTGCCAAGTTAATGAATGCAGCCCAGCCAGAATACTTGTCGACCTTAGTGGTGACTCTGCCTTTAGGTACCGAGCGTATGGACGCCGCTTTTGACGGTTATTTTCAGTTACCAAATCAAGCGCAGTTATTTACTGAGATGCATACCTTGTTGACCCATCTAGAGTTAGATAAAACCGTGTTTCGCTCGGATCACGCATCTAATTATTTAGTACTTAAAGGCATACTAGGTAGGGATAAAGCGACGCTAGTCGCCCAAGTTGAAGCGGCAATGCACACCCCTGAGCGGATTGATTTACGTCAAGAGTGGCAAAGAGGCTTGTAGAGCTAAATCGTTTAAACCAGAACGGTTTGCTGTTTTAGTTGGTTAACAATCGCCAGGCACTCGTCCTTAAACCATTGTATAAGTGGATCTTTATGCACTCTTGCGTGCCAGTATAAAGTACTTTCAAACGGCACTAACTCTTTAATCTGTACCCCTTTGAGTTTTGATTGCCATATTGGTGAATTGAGCGTTCGCTGGGGCACAAATCCCACGTGTTTACCGGCGAGTAAGCCTTGTAACATGACTTGGAACGAGCCGCTAGAAAAGGTTATTTTACGTTGTAAGTTATGCTGTAGTGCCAGTTGAGTCACTTCTAATTCAACTAAATTAGACGCTGAATATTCAGCGGTATTATAGGCAAATATTTGCGCCAGGTTAGGATGTTTAAGTTTAGCCAACGGGTGGTCCACACTATAGGCGGCGCAGTAATGGGTACGAGAAATATGTCGTCCATGGATATTTGCGGGAGGGGTGTCTGTTCCGGCTGCAGCGAGATCTATCTCTCCCGACTCTAATAATACAAAAACATCTTTAGGCTTATGCACAAACTCAAGCTCGATATTGGGAGCCAACAACAGGATTTTGTCTAAAATCATTGGGATCATGGATTGGGTTAGATCATCCATGAAGGCAACTCGTATCACCCCATGACTCTCCATCGGATCGAATGTGGTTTGCGAAATTAAGCGATCACTAAGATAGAGCCACTCAGTTAATGAGTTATATAGACCCAGAGCCTTACTTGTTGCCTTAATTCCTTGGCCATGCTTTACAAACAATGGATCGTTAAACATTAGCCGGAGCTTCTTTAAGTTTTGACTCATGGCTGGCTGAGAGATATCGAGTCTTTCAGCGCTTTTAGAAACACTTTGCTCTTCAATCAAAATGCACAAACTGAGCAGTAAGTTAAGATCGCATTGCTGGATAATTTTTAAGTCGGTTAAATTCATTACGCTTTTTCTAAAAGTAAATGCTGATGCAGCAGTCTTGTTAGCTGATGTCTAAACCATTGTTGCAACTCAGGAGTTCTATGGTGGCGGTCCCAGCAGAGTTTGAGATCAAGGTTAATCGGTGTGCCCAGCCAATCAAACTCTTTGGTTTCATGCTCAGGCAAAATCCTTAAGGCAAAATGAGGTAACAAGGTCGCAGTATTATTGGTTTGAAGCGCATACAGCAAAGCACTTAGCGAGGCAGTGGTGAGTGCGTAGGCGGCATCTAAGGCATTGATTGGCTCTAATGACGCAATTGAATGCAGTTGGTTATGCTCCTGAAACTGGTAGCGTAATAATTTAATCGTGTCTTTATCTAAATTGCTTGGCTGACTATTACTGCTTCTATGAGTCACCATTTGCCAAGGGGCTTGCCCTATGACTTCACTTAATAGTGACGTGGGAATATCATCGTAAAAGCCGATGACCATATCGACTTGACCGCGTCTGAGTAGCTGAAAGCCATTACCGCTTTGGGAAATATATTCAAGTTCAATATTAGGTGCTTGCTCACTCATTAAAGCAATAAGTGGAGTAATAATCAGTTGGGCTGTGATATCACTCATGATAATACGGATCCGCCCTTGAGCCGTTTTTGGGGTGAAATGGTCAGCCTCTAAAATGCGAGCTGTTTTATCGAGTAACGGGGTCAGTTCGAGCGCAATCGCTTGGGCTTTATTGGTAAGCGTCATGCCATTATTGCTTTTAAGCAGTAATGGGTCGGCAAACATTAAGCGTAAGCGCTTCAGCATTTGGCTCATGGCTGATTGAGATAGGCCTAACTGCTTAGCAGCGTTAGAGACATGTGCCTCATTGAGTAACACAGCTAAAGCAAGTAATAGATTTAAATCGCAATTCTTTAGGCGTTCAAGGTTGAGCTGGGTCAGCATTACCTACTCCTTTTTAAGAGACTGACTATAAGCGATAAAAATTTTCTTGAATAGGTCTGAGCAGACGTAAAGCCATCCTTGGCTCACTTTATCCTAGTGTATCGTTTCGCTATCCTAGCGGTTTCGGGTCCTTATACTGATTGATACCAGTAGTGATACATTTATACGTTATTGACTCACTAATACTTGCTCTTGGCTAGTCAAAGTCACAACCACTCGGCGCTCAAGAGCACGGTCTTGACGAGTATTTGCTTGTGCATTTTGATCACCTACAGCTTCAGTATCGATACGCTGTACTTCAACACCGTGGTCTTCTAAGTAAGCTTCTACTTGTTTTACGCGCTTTGCAGAAAGCTTAAGGTTGTATTCGCTGTTACCTTGGTTATCTGACTGACCGCTAAGTAGAAGTACATCTTGTTGTTGCTGCTTAGAAAGGCTAATGACTTCATCAAGTTTGGTTTTCGCATCGCTGTTTAGAGCGACAGAGTCGAAGCCAAATAGTACTGCTACACTGTTGGTTTCAGTGATGATTTCATAGACAGGTTCAGGCTGTGGTTCAGGGCGAGGCATTGGCTTAGTTTGCTTTTCGATAACGGCTGGCAGCACGACGGCCGTAGCTTTTGGCTTAACACCAAAGCGGTAAGTCAGTTGCAGACCGACCGTTTGCGCGTCCATATTAGCTGTGTTCCATGCTGTTTCATCAATGTTAGCGAAGCGGCGGTATTTAGCTGAAATAGCTAAAGAGTCAGTGATGTTGTAGCCAATACCAGCACCAAAATAAGGAGCGGTATCGGTAGCGCTGACATATTTACTAGCGTTCATCTGGTGTGATAGGTGATATTGATAAGCACCGGCTTCACCAGTTAAGAACCACTTTTCATTAAGAGGTAGTGTTCCCACAACGCCAAGAGTAAAACCGTCGACATCGATAGATTGACTGCCGTCTAGACCGCCCCACATATGAGTATCGTCATCAGTGCCGAGATCTTGCCAGCCAGCTTCAAATGCAAGGTATTTGTTTAGTTGATAACCGACTAGCGCGTTCCAGGCTAGATCGCTATCATCGCCTAGGTGGCTAGCGGCAGAAACTGACTCATAATTGCTCTGACCTGCGCCAGCACCAATGTACCAAGTATTATCTATGTCGGCAGCACTGGCATAACCACATGTACCAATTAATGCCAATGCAATTAATGTTTTGTTCATCATGTTATCTCCATTGAGTGTTCATTAGTTTCCTATTTCAATGGAGCGCATTTTGCGGCAACATCTAAATTAGAGCGATAGAGTAAACGCAATAATGATTATTTGATTTGCTTATGAATTATGTTTATTTATGTTCAGAAAATCGCTAAAACCCGCGGTTACAGGCTTTTGATATAAGTGATTTGGATGATGAAAAAAACGAATACTTAGCGCTAATAGAAGCCGCTAAGTATCAAACACACTAGTGCTCTTGGATATGGATCTGTTTTACTGGACACGGAATGTCAATATTCGCCTGCTTTAGTGCTTTAAACAGCTCGGCATTGGTTTGGTACTTATCTTGGAAGTAGCTGTCGGTCGGCACCCAGTAGCGAATGCCTATTTCAATACCTATACTGTTAAAGTCGTTTATACCAACCTGAGCTTTATCACCTTCAAATACTCTTGGGCTGTCGGCTAGCACTTTAGTTAGCAAGGCGACGACTTCATCAGTGTTAGCCTGATAGCTGATATTAAACTTGGTTTCGACCAGTTTATTGGCAAATGAATTGTGTAAGATCTCACCGACAATATGTTTATTGGGGATATTAATCTCTTCGCCTTCTTCGTTGGTCAGCACCGTCATGCCTAAATGGATGTCCTTTACTAATCCACCTACGCCTTTGATCTCGATGGTATTGCCGACAATAAAAGGTCGAGTCACAATAATGGTTATACCTGCTGCGTAGTTAGCAAGCATGCCTTGTAGGGCTAAACCTGCACCTAATGAAGCTGCACCGATGGCGGCTACCATAGGCGTGACGCTAATGCCTAACTTACCAAGGGCGATAACACCGACCATGACAATAACTAAGATACGAACAAAGTTACTTGTGAAGTTACTCAGAGTGATGTCGATTTGGTGTTTTTCAAAAATTCTCGTGACTAAGTTAGCGGCTTTAGCGGCAATCCATAAGCCAATCAAAAAGATAATTACGGCCCCAAGAATGCTAAAACTGTACTGCACTAAAAACTCAGTAATAGCAGTATAGGCATTTTGTAATTGTGCGATTTCTTGGTCTAATCCTTGCTCTTCCATTTTTGTATCCCTTTTAACAACGTCTACTAACTAGCTTACTGAATACACTCTACTTTTGTAACTTACAATTTATATATGTATAGCGGAAGACTTGATTCATTTATTACTGAAAAACCTTTGCGTGAAGGGGATCATGCTTTGTCGCTAAGTTTACTGTGACCCTATCAATAATAGGTTATTCTTTCCGCTAATTCTAATTTGTCGAGTCCAATTATGAGAGCACTTATTTTCGCTTTATGTAGCCTGTTTACCACATCTGTTTTGGCTAATACTTATCAGGTTGGCGACCAAATAGCAGAGATTAAATTACAAGATCAGCATGAAGTTACCTACCAAGTTGATAGCAACACCAAACGAGTGCTTTTTAGCCGGAGTATGGATGGTGGGACTTTAATTCAAGAAGCGCTAGAAGCTGAGCCTGAATTAACAAGCGATGCTAGTTTAATCTACGTGGCTGATATCAGTGGTATGCCATCATTGATTGCTCGTTTTGTTGCTTTACCGCAGTTTAAAAAGTTTCCTTATAGAGTTGCGTTAGATAGTGAAGGTGAGCAGACCTTGCCACTGCCGGCGCAAAAAGATCAGGCTACTTTGATAGAACTAGACAATAACAAGGTGACCAATATTTTGTTTTTTGAGACAACAGAAGACTTGTTAGCTGTGTTGAAGTAATTATCAGGCAATAAAAAAAGGACCCTTATGCGTCCTTTTTTATTTTTAGCAGATATAGGTAGGGTTAAGCTGAATGACCTTTGAGAATATCGTAGATTTCTTCTTTTAAATGTAGTTTTTGAACCTTAAGTTCATGCACCTCTGAGGTGTAATCGCTAGCATTACTCTTTTCCAGGTTTTTTATCTCCTCATCGAGTTCATTATGCTTATTAAACTTCTTTTGAAAATGTGTGTCAGATGTTTTTAGTTGGCTGATAAGTTCTCTGTACTCTGGAAACATGCAGGCGTCCTTTTGGCTGTTTTATTGCGGATGGTTCATTTGCTTCAGTTCTAAATTAGCGCGATTCTTAGCCGCTAAATGTGATGTTGATCGAATAATGAACGATTGAATTGAGATGACAGGCCGGAGTTATTTCGCTAGGACTACTTAGCTAAGATGAGGAGATTAATTGGCATACTTTTAGCTAAAAGTTTTAATGTGTTACAAGGTTAATTTTGTTGTTAAGTTACTGCTAATATTGGTTTTATACTTCTTTTCTGTAAGCTCAAAATCTGTTGTGTACATCGCCTTAATGCAATATTGAGTGTGGCAGTATAGGTTGTGGCTGCTATATTTGAGCTCAAATATTTTGATTGCTTTAGTAACTATATTACGACAATTCATTTACTCTAGGCGGGTAAAGTGTGATCGGTGTAACCTTTTTACGGTCAATACTAGGTTACAGTCGACTTAAATAGATTTTTAAATTCAAAAATGAAAGGGGTTTTCACGATGTCTGATGTATTTCATTTAGGCTTAACTAAAGAGATGTTAGATGGTGCTAGCTTAGCGATCGTTCCAGGCGATCCAGAGCGTGTTAAACGAATTGCAGAGCTAATGGAAAACGCAACATTCTTAGCTAGTCATCGTGAATATACCAGTTATCTAGCTTATATCGATGGTAAGCCTGTTGTCGTTTGTTCTACTGGTATTGGCGGCCCTTCAACATCGATTGCAATTGAAGAGCTGGCACAATTAGGCGTGCGTACTTTCTTACGTGTTGGTACCACTGGTGCGATTCAGCCACATGTTAACGTGGGTGATGTGATTGTGACTCAAGCGTCTGTGCGTTTAGATGGCGCAAGTCTGCACTTTGCACCAATGGAATACCCGGCAGTAGCTAACTTTGATTGTACAACGGCTATGGTTGCCGCAAGTCGTGATGCAGGTTTAGAACCGCACATTGGTATTACTGCGTCGTCAGATACTTTCTATCCAGGCCAAGAGCGTTATGACACTGTGTCTGGCCGTGTAACACGTCAGTTCAAGGGTTCGATGCAAGAATGGCAAGACTTAGGCGTACTTAACTACGAAATGGAGTCTTCGACGCTATTTACTATGTGTGCCTCACAAGGTTGGCGCGCTGCATGTGTTGCGGGTGTGATTGTTAACCGTACCCAGCAAGAGATCCCTGATGAAGCGACAATGAAAAAGACCGAAGTGAGTGCGGTTTCTATCGTGGTTGCAGCAGCAAAAAAACTATTGGCCTAACTTTTGGTATTCGTATAGTTTTAACCACAAAAAAGGCGCTCTTAGCGCCTTTTTTAATGCTCAATTATTTACTCGAATTTAGAAGTGGTATTTAGCAATAACGGAGTAGGTGTTTTGGTCTATGCCATCAACGCCGTACTTGTTCTGCCAATAATCGTATTCGATACCAACAAACAGCTTGTTCTTCTTATGTTCGCCAAACACCACTGCACCTAAGTCATATTTAAGTTGTGGATTGAAGTGGAAGTTTGTTTCATAAGCAGAGTTGTCGCTGGCAAATATCCAATCAATAAAGCCATCAAATACGATGTTAGAATTACCTACTGGGAAATCCATTCTAAATGAGGGGGTTAACTGCCAACCATCGCTAATATTGTCACTGCTCAATGCGTGTCTGCGGTAAGTGTTTAGCTGAAAGTAGCTAAAGTAAGGTACGTTAATATCCATACCTACACCGTATAAAAAGGTTTTGACTGGGCCTTCACCTTCCTCTAGCGTCAAGGCTAGCGATAGGTCGGTTACTGGACCAAAGCCAACTGACTTACCTAAAATCTTACCGGCACTTAGACGTGTTGAGATCTCGCCGTAAGTCGTATTGTTTTTGCCAGCGTTTGAACCATTGAAGTAAGTAACATCTTGGAATGCAAACCAGTCGCCGTACTTCCAGTCGCCTGCCGTTTCAAAGGTAAGTGTGGTTTGTTTATCTGATGGGGCTAAATCGTAGTTGTCACCGTAAAGCGCAGTAACGCTAGCATCCCACCAATTAATCATATCGTCAGCTAGTGCTTGTGGGCTAATTAACAGGGCAATACAAAGTAGTTGCTTGTTCATGGTCAAACCTTTTATTTTTAAGAGTCGGTAGCTACTGCAAGTGAAAGTAAAAACTTAAACATGCGTTTCAATGGCGGGAATATAATCGTTATAAAAACAATGTCAAAGTGTTTGTAAGTTTTTATTAAATGCTTATCACGTTGAAATTAAGCAATTGCTTGATTTAGTTTGTTATTACTAATATTTATATTTGTGGTTATTATTTCCTCATGCAAACTATCGATTATTGGTGGTTAACTTTTTACTCAAGGTTAAGGTCATGGTAGGGTTGCGGTTAAGCACTTTTGGATAGTTTTGCTTACACTTATTGCGTGATTAACTTTGACATAATATGTCGCGCTAAACAGTCTCTACTGATATAGTCATTACTTGACTCTTACATTTCAGGGGGAAATATGGAGTTTTCAAATCCCATTCTAATTTGGGCATGCATCGGCATTATTCTTATGCTGGCTGAAATCATTTTACCTGGAGGTATTGTGATTCTGTTAGGTGCTGCCTGCCTCGTAGTTGCAGGTGCTTTGACGATAGGTTTGGTTGAAGGTATTAGCCAAAGTCTAACACTTTGGTTTATTGCATCTATGGTTCTTTTACTGGCATTTCGTCAGGTCACACAAAAGCTGGTTGGTGGCGATGCTCATGTCGACAACACCGATGAAGAGCTCGATATTTATAATCAACTAGCAACAGTCAAACAAACTATTGGTCCAGCGCAAGAGCTCGGGCGAATAGAATTTCAAGGCAGTGAATGGCCTGCTTTGGGGGACGGTAGTGAAATTGCTGCTGGCACTCAAGTGAGGATAATTTGCCGCGATAATATTGCCTTAGTGGTTGAGCCAGTGCTGTCTGACGCTGAAGCATTTACCACAGAAAAGTAATTGATTTAAACTAGGAAGGGATCTCAATATGTTTGCATTTACACTCTTTGTCTTATTTGTATTTTTTATTCTCTATAAGTTACTGTTAATTGTGCCCATGCGAGAGGTCAATGTGATCGAACGCCTTGGTAAATTTCGCACTGTATTGCAGCCCGGCTTTCATTTTCTTATTCCATTTTTCGACCGTGTCGCTTATAAGCACGAAATCCGTGAGCAGGTACTCGATGTACCACCACAAAGCTGTATTTCTAAAGATAATACTCAGCTAGAAGTCGATGGTTTAGTGTACCTAAAAGTAATGGACGGTAAGCTTGCCAGTTACGGTATTGAAGATTACCGCCGTGCGGCAGTTAACCTTGCACAAACTACGATGCGCTCAGAGATAGGTAAGCTCAGTCTTAGCCAAACATTTTCAGAGCGAGACAGCCTGAATGAATCGATAGTTCGTGAAATCGACAAGGCTTCGGATCCTTGGGGGATAAAGGTGCTACGTTACGAGATTAAGAATATCACCCCATCACGTAAAGTCATTCATACCCTAGAGAAACAGATGGAAGCTGAGCGCAGTAAACGTGCGGAAATCACCTTAGCCAATGCTGAAAAAGCGGCGATGATTAACCTTTCTGAAGGTGAACGCCAAGAAGCTATTAACTTGTCTGAAGGTGAAAAGCAGCGTCGTATTAACGAAGCGAAAGGTACTGCACAGGAAATTGCAATTATTGCTCGCGCCAAAGCAGAAGGCATGGAATTAGTCTCAGCCGCTTTGGCTAAAGATGGTGGTAATGAAGCAATGAATATGCAGCTAAAAGAGCAGTTTATTGCACAAGTCGGTAAGATCCTTGAGGAAGCTGATGTATCAGTTGTTCCGGCTGAACTGGCTAAAATAGAAGGCTTTTTCGAAGGCATGGAACAAGTCACTAGCGCAGTGGCATCTAATTCAGTGAAAGGAGCACGCTAATGATTGCAGGCATTAATACTGACATGATTGTTATGGCCATTTGGGGCCTTATTTTTGCAATTTTCGTCATTAAACTATTTCAGTCTATTCGCTTAGTGCCAACTAAATCTGCCTATATCGTAGAGCGTTTAGGTAAGTATCACTCGACCTTAGATGCAGGCTTCCATGCTTTAGTGCCTTTTGTCGATAAAGTGGCATATATCCATGACCTAAAGGAAGAGACGATTGATGTGCCACCGCAAGAATGCTTTTCTTGTGATGAGGTTAATGTAGAAGTCGATGGGGTTATCTATATTTCAGTTATTGACCCAGTTAAGGCGAGTTACGGCGTAACTGATTACCGTTATGCAGCAATTCAGTTGGCACAAACTACCACTCGCAGTGTAATTGGTACGTTGGACTTAGACCGTACTTTTGAAGAGCGTGATGTGATTAGTGCTAAGGTGGTTGAAGTGCTGGATCAAGCTGGCGCCATGTGGGGCATTCGCGTACACCGTTACGAGATTAAAAACATCACCCCACCAGAAACGGTTAAAAACGCCATGGAAATGCAGGTAAATGCTGAGCGAGAGCGCCGAGCATTACTGGCCAAAAGTGAGGGTGACAAGCAAAGTAAGATTAATCGTTCTGAAGGTATTAAGGCCGAAACGATTAACCACTCAGAAGGTGAAATGCAGCGCCGTATTAACGAGGCTGAAGGTAAGGGCGAAGAGATTTTAACTATTGCTCGAGCGACGGCTGAGTCAATTGAGCGTATGGCAACCGTGATTGCCGCCCCTGGTGGCAAGAACGTGGTGCGCATGCAGTTGGGTGCGCAGTATCTGAAGCAGCTTGATGGTGTGAGTTCAGGCCAAAGTAAGGTCATTTTGCCAGGCAATATGATGGACTTTGAGTATTGGATGAATAGTATTGGCCTTGAAGAAACGCCAAAACCATAGGTAATCTTAGGTAGGATGCTTATAGTAAACAGCTTGGAAAATGCTAGCAGCGGATGTGCTAGCATTTTTTTTACTTATTGGCTAAGCAAATAGCAGCGTAAGACTAATTAGTACCAACAAGGTGGAACAATGGCATTTGACGATAAATTTCGCTTAAGCAGCCATGCTGTAATTATTAGGCAAGGTGTTACAGGGCCATGTGTGTTGCTACTTAAAGCAACCTATGGTGATTGCGCTTGGGGTTTACCAGGTGGCGCATTAGAGCCTGGAGAAACCATACATGAAGCTTTGCAGCGTGAGTGCATAGAAGAACTAGGTGTTGTAGTGAAGGTAAGCTATTTAACTGGGGTTTATTATCATCAAACTTATGACTCACAAGCTTTTATTTTTTTGTGTGAACTCGAAAATGAAGCTGCTATTAGGCTCAGCGATGAGCATAGTGATTATCAATTTGTGCCACTAGAATCACTTAGCTCTGTACAAAAACAAAGAGTGCAGGATTGCTTAAATTATGACGGGATAGTGTTAAGCCGTAAATTTTAATCCAAAAGCTCTAGAGTATTTAACGTGGAAATAGTCGCGTGAATGTGTCGATGCTAAATCACTGGCACACTATCGGATTCAGCTTTTGCTGCCAGCTTTTGGTGTAGCTCTTTATAGTTTTCGCCAATTAGCAGAAGCTCTTCAAAAGGGGCAGGTTTACTGATTAAAAAGCCTTGGGCGTAATCGCACATCATAAAGCTCAATTCATCCAACTGCTCTTGAGTTTCAACACCTTCAGCAATGACTTGGATCCCAAGTGCATGCGCCATTTCAATCGTCGCAATAATCAACTCATTACTTTTATCGTCTTTGTTCATATCATTGATAAAGCTGCGGTCAATTTTAAGGATTTTGAAAGGGTAAGTGCGTAAGTAGCTTAGAGACGAATAACCAGTACCAAAATCATCCATAGAGATGCAAAAGCCTGCTTTGCTCAGCTGCATGAGTGCATCTAAGGTATAAGCGTGTCCGCTTAGTAGCACGCCTTCGGTGATCTCAAGTTCTAAATCAGCAGGCTTCATACCTAGTTCTTGTACTTGGTCTTTAATTGATTGGACTAAATTGGGGTTTCTAAATTGTCTTGGTGATAGGTTAATCGCCACTCTAAAGTGTTCGTCGAAAGTTTTTTGCCAGCTTTGAGCAGCTTCAAGAGCACGTTTTAAAATAAACGCTCCCATGGGCTCAATCACCCCAGTTTGCTCAGCAATAGGAATAAACTCAGCAGGTGAGACACTGCCTAAAGTAGGATTATCCCAACGTAATAGTGCTTCTGCCCCCATAATGCTGCCATCGCGAATATCTAACTGAATTTGATAATGCACCGTTAGCTCATTACGCTCTAAAGCTCCGTGAATTTGCTCTTCAATCGCTAAGCGGCGTGACACCTCTTTGTTCATGGCGTGGGTAAAGTAAGAATAGGTGTTACGTCCAATACTTTTGGTGTGGTACATGGCAGAGTCAGCGTTACGCAGTAACTCAGATGGGGTTTTACCATCATTAGGGTAAATCGCGATGCCAATGCTGGCGGTCAAAATAAGTTGGCGATTATCGATATAAAACGGTTTTCTAAAGCCTGCGATCAGATTCTCAGCGAGTGGTTGAGCATCATTGGCGCTAGAGAGACCATCAAGCAGGATGATAAATTCATCTCCACCTAAGCGGCCCACAGTATCTTCAGCTCTGGTGGCTTTGAGTAAGCGCTCTGATGCGGTGATAAGTAGTTGATCACCAGCTTCGTGCCCAAGTGAATCATTAATCTTTTTAAAGTCATCTAAATCTAGAAAAATCACCGCAATCTTGTTGCCGTTTCTTTCACTGGAGTCAACCAGTTGCTCTAAGCGCTTTAAAGCTAAAAATCGGTTCGGTAAGTCGGTCAGGGTGTCGTAATGAGCTTGGTGACGAATAAGCGCTTCGGCTTCTAAACGTTCACTATTATCGTAAAAAGAGATCACCGCCCCCTTGTCTTGATTGGGGAGGTTTAGTGGCTGTGACTTGTATTCAACAGGAAAACTAGTGCCGTCAGCACGCCAAAAAATATCTTCTTTAATATCGTGTACGGTGAGATCAATATTGCTGGTAGCAGCGTTCTTATCAATTAACTGCTTTAGATTAGAGTTGAGCAGCATCGAAGGGTTAGCGTAGCCCAATAAATAGGCGCATTGCGGATTAGCATAGATACATTTTCCGCGGCTATCTACAGCGTAAACCGCCACAGCTGCGGCGTCTAAAATACTCGATACCAAAGGGCTATTCTCTATGGGCGGTTCTTGTGAGTAAGATGCTGGGATTTCTTTAGTTAAATGCTCGCTGAGTAACTGAAGTTTAGTCTCGAGTTTAGCTAGGGGGTCGTACTTATGAGCGGATTTTTCCGTAGTGGTTTTGTGGCTTGTTGGCTGCACGAAGCTTGAGGCTATATGGCTGACCAAATTAGCCAATCGAGATGATTGATTGCGAAAGTTAAACCAAACAAGGCTAGATATAACAATGTTGACGAGCAAAAATATCGGCAGCACCATTTCTACAGAGGGTTGTTTGGCAAAGTGACCCAGTAACCAAAAAATACCAGTAACGAGACTGAGTAAAATAGTGATCAGGCAAAGGTGCCCAGGAGTAATTGAAAAATTTTTGCTAACTTGCATCTTGTGGCTCCTAAAATACTGACTAGATTTTTGTTACCGCAAAAGATGGCAATATTCGCTGCTGAGCCAGTTGACGATAAATGGGCTGTACGTAAGCTACCGAAAAGTGCTGCAGGTTAATAACTAAAAGGTAAATGCGCTGAACATGAGGCACAAGATGAGTAATTGGCTTAAAGTGAGTAAATAGAAGACCGAAGAAGAGGTTGAGATGAATCATATTTAGTCCTTTAAATATTGAGATATCAAATCCGTTGATAACCTATTTGAGTTAAGTATAGGACTTAAATAGGAAAATAGTAAATCATGCTAAGGTATACAAAACATCCATTTGAATCATAAGAATATTTTCACTGGTAAAATATATTTTGCTAGTTAGACTCTTGGCTGAAAAGGTTATTCAGCCAGATTATTCACCAAGTTTAAGAGCATAATATGACCATAGAGAGAATTGAAACCGCAGCACGTATGAGCAGAATAGTTAAGCATAACGGCACTATCTATTTATGCGGTCAGGTGGCGAAAGATGCCGAGCAAGATATTACTGAGCAAACACGGACCATGCTTGAAAAAGTTGATGCTCTACTAGAGCAAGCTGGCAGTGATAGGGAGCATATCTTGTCGGCAACTATCTATATAAAAGACATGCAGTATTTTGCTGAAATGAATGCCGTTTGGGATGCATGGGTACCAACAGGTTTTGCGCCTGCTCGTGCTTGCGTTGCAGCAAAAATGGCTCGTGAAGCGCTATTAGTTGAGATTTCAGTAGTAGCGGCTGAGAAAGTATAATTTCTGCTTGCTGTACAGATAAGAGGTAGCGAACTAAGCGTTATCTCTTTGGCTTATTCTACCCTCTCTTTCTTTGCATCTGTTATACTGCCCGCCTGATTTTTTGGAGGCAATAATGGACGTATCTTCTTTACTCGACGGCCTAAATGATAAGCAGCGCGAAGCTGTTGGTGCACCGCAATCTAGCATGTTAGTGCTGGCAGGTGCGGGTAGTGGTAAAACTCGAGTGTTAACCCACAGAATCGCGTGGTTAATGCAGGTTGAACAGCAAAGCCCATATGCCATTTTGGCGGTAACCTTTACCAATAAAGCGGCAAAGGAGATGCGCGAGCGTGTTGAGAAAGTGGCAGGTGGTAATATGAGCCGCATGTGGATAGGGACTTTCCACGGTTTAGCCCATCGTTTGCTACGCACTCACTATAAAGATGCTAATCTGCCTGAAAGCTTCCAAATTTTAGACTCTGATGATCAGCTGCGTCTAATCAAGCGTATTTTAAAAAGCCTTAACTTGGACGAAAAGCAATATCCTCCAAGACAAGCGCAAGGCTACATCAATGGTAAGAAAGACTTAGGGCTACGCCCATCACATATTGATGCTGGCGGGTTTCCTATTGAGCAAAATTTACTGAAGATTTATCAAATCTATCAAGATTCATGTGACCGCGCTGGTCTAGTGGATTTTGCTGAGATTTTGCTTCGAGCCCATGAACTGTGGCTTAACAAACCGCATATTCTGGATCATTACCAAGACAGATTTAAGCATATCTTGGTGGACGAGTTCCAAGATACCAACGCCATTCAGTATGCGTGGATCCGAGTACTTGCTGGCTCAACAGCCAATGTGATGATTGTTGGTGATGATGACCAGTCTATTTACGGCTGGCGTGGTGCACAGGTAGAGAATTTGCATAAGTTTTTAGCCGACTTCCCAGCAGCACAAACTATTAGACTAGAGCAGAACTACCGCTCTAGCGGCAATATTCTAAATGCCTCAAATGAGCTGATTGCTAATAACCCAGACCGTATGGGTAAAAAGCTGTGGACCGACGATAAAGACGGTGAGCCAATTGGTCTTTACTGTGCCTTTAATGAGATGGATGAAGCACGCTTTATCGTTGGCCGTATCACCGACTGGCAAGATGAAGGTGGCAAGTTAGAAGATTGCGCTATTTTATATCGTTCTAACGCGCAGTCACGTGTACTGGAAGAAGCCCTATTACATAAAGGTATCGCTTACCGCATCTATGGCGGTCTACGCTTCTTCGAACGCCAAGAGATTAAAGATGCAATGGGTTATTTGCGTCTAATCAATAACAAGAATGACGATGCGGCTTTTGAGCGTGTGGTGAATACCCCAACCCGTGGTATTGGCGATCGTACCTTAGACATCATTCGCACAACGGCGCGTCAGCAAGAGATGACTTTGTGGGAAGCGAGTGTTCGCTTACTCGAAGAGAAAGTCCTCGCAGGTCGTGCTGCAAACGCTGTACGTGGCTTTATGGATTTGATTATTGCCATGCGTATGGATACTGATGAGCAATCTCTGCACCGCATGACAGATCATGTGATCCAAACGTCAGGTCTAAAGGCCATGTACGAAGCGGAGAAGAGCGAAAAGGCGCGCGCTCGTGTAGAGAACTTAGAAGAGTTAGTGACCGCTGCACGTAGCTTTGTGATGCCAGAAGAAATTGAGGATATGGGCGAGCTGAATGCTTTCTTGTCTCATGCAGCATTAGAAGCCGGCGAAGGTCAGGCGGATGAGTTTACTGATGCGGTACAGCTAATGACACTGCACTCGGCAAAGGGCCTTGAGTTCCCAATGGTATTTATGGCTGGCGTCGAAGAAGGGTTATTCCCAAGCCAAATGGCCATAGATGAAGGTGATCGCCTCGATGAAGAGCGTCGCCTTTGTTATGTGGGTATGACTCGAGCGATGCAAAAGCTGTATATCACTTATGCTGAATCGCGTCGTATCTATGGCCGTGAAAGCTTTGCTAGACCATCGCGTTTTGTTAAAGAGATCCCAGAGCAGTATGTGCAAGAGATCCGTATGCGTACTCAGGTTTCTGCGCCTGCAGTGAGTAGTCGCTTTAGCAAACAAGATGATGCTTTTAATGATTCAGGCTTTAAGATTGGCCAACGTGTGATGCATCCTAAGTTTGGTGAAGGTACTGTGACTAATTACGAAGGCAGCGGTGCACAGGCGCGTATTCAGGTTAACTTTTTCGATGTCGGTAGTAAGTGGTTAGTGATCGCTTACGCTCGCTTAGAAAAAGTGTAACTTGGCTAAGCAGATATAGATAACCGCTTGGGTATTATCTGATTAACCCCCTTCAATTTAAGGCTGAGCACTATGCTCGGCCTTATTTTTTAGCACATAAAGCAAGCAGTAATTTTATTTATCTCAATACTGGTTGAATACTGTTACAGCTCAGTCATAATGCGGTTACAAAACTAAAGGCCGAAGACGTTGTAGGAGAGCCTAATCATGAATTTAAGGGATAAACTAGACGTTTATATGCGACTTGCGCGTATGGACCGTCCCATTGGTACCTTGTTATTAATGTGGCCATGTTTGATGGCGCTAACTTTTGCCGCTGGTGGCTTGCCTGATCTTAAAGTGTTTATTATTTTTGTTATCGGCGTATTTGCGATGCGAGCTTGCGGCTGCATTATTAACGACTATGCAGATAGAGATCTTGACGCCCACGTAGAGCGCACTAAAGCCCGGCCGCTAGCTAGCGGTGAGATCTCCAGTAAAGAAGCCTTATTACTGTTTTTAGTTGTCGCCTTGTTTTCATTTGGCCTAGTGCTGATGCTGAACCCGCTAGTGGTACAGTTGTCGGTTGTTGGTATTATTCTTACTATTATTTACCCTTTCACCAAACGCTATACCAATATGCCGCAGATGTTTTTAGGCACAGTATGGAGTTGGTCAATCCCTATGGCTTATGCGGCGCAAACTGGTACTGTTCCGGTTGAGGCTTGGTGGCTATTTGCGGCTAACTGGTGTTGGACGGTGGCGTACGACACCATGTACGCCATGGTTGATAGAGACGATGATTTAAAGGTGGGGATTAAGTCTACTGCGATTCTATTTGGCCGATATGACAGACATATCATCGGCGCATTTCAGCTAGCTGCGTTAGGCTGCTTAATTGCAGCGGGTCTAGTGGCGGGCAGAGGTGAAATTTATGGTTTAGGTATTTTGGCCTTTATCGGTTTCGCTTTGTACCAACAAAAACTCATTTTTTCTAGAGAGAGAGCGGCCTGTTTTAAGGCCTTTCTCAATAATAATTGGGCCGGCTTTGTTTTATTTAGCGCGCTAACTTTAGATTACTTGCTCTTAGGCTAACTTTAAATAATTAGCAGTGAAGTTTGGTTATAAAATACTGAGCCCATTAATTAATTTTTTGAAATAATGCTCAAAAAATAAATATAAAACGCCTTCATTGAGAGGCGTTTTTTTTATGCCTGCTGCAGTACTTTCGCTTCACATTGTCTGGCGCTCACTCCCGCTTTTATATTCCTGACTATACTTAGTACGACTTAACTTTTTTGCTAACCGTTATTGCTATGAAGGATCATGGAAATGACATCTTGGTTAGTTAGTTTATTAAGTATAAGTACCGAAAGGCTGAAGCAAACGCGTCGATTATTGGTCGATAGAGCTTCTATAAGCAACAAATGGATTTGGTCGCTGCGGAGGGATTTATGTCATCATGGAATACGGCTTTTGAAGCCGGACAATGGGCAGATTACGAGTTAGCTTTATTGCTAATGACCACTGCCATCTTACTTATTTGGTTACTAATTTGTCGCTTTAAGCCCCAGGGTTTTATTCGTTGTAGTGTTGCGGTTATCTGCTGCGTGGTGCTAAGTGGTTTGTGTTTAACGAGTCGGGTCGATGCATTGCAATTAAGCTCCATATTGAGCAAGGGGCAGAATATTGAAGTGCTAGACGGTCACTACCGCTATGGCGAGTATCACTTTCCTCATAACTCGGCGCACGGCGTAGATTTTCGTGAAATACACATAGGTAAGCGGATGCTAAAGCTCTACCATAGTGGTTATTTGCAGCATAGCCGATGTTATCGCGATTTTTATAACAGCAACCACTTTGGTGACAATGTTCAATTGCGTTTATACATACATTGGTATGAACACGAATTCGAGCATAGGAGTAACAAGGTCGTGATTAAAACTCCCTGTATATTAAAAATTGAGCAGGCAGTTTAAGCCGTCAGCTGAGTGCCATTTAAGATTAAATAATCCAGATTTAAAACTTTTCCATCGTAGAGCGTGCTTGTTCGGTACGCTTGCTGTTTTGTTTACTATGACTATTCAGACTAATCGTTTTTGGCTGGCTCTTGCCTCTTTGCGTGTTGAATAGCCAGTCCATGCCATGAATTGCTGTAGTGGCAAATGCTGTGGCATGATGAGCTTCATTAATCAGCAAAATCTTACTGTTCAAAGTGCCTGTTTGAGCCTGAGTTAAGCTGTTCAGCAGCGAAGAAAACCGCTGCGCATCCCCAACCATATCAAACTCAGAACTGCCGCCTCTGCCGTTGTGCTCTAATGCGCCAATACCTACAAATACATTGGCATTTAGTTTTGCTAGCTGCTGCTTATTATTTTCAAACTGTTCGAGCAACACCTGTTGCTGCCACCAAAAAGAGGGGCTTCCAAGCAGGTAGTTGGTAAATAATGTCGGTTGCTTTAATAAAACATAGGCACCAAAAAGTCCGCCTAACGAGTTGCCTACATAGGTACGTTGAGAGGGATCAGTTCGGTAGTTTTGCTCAATATAAGGGATAACTTTATTTTGTAGAAAACCGAGATGTCTGTCGGCACCACCGGTTACTTTATGCCAACGTTTGTCTACTGTCGGTGTGTAATCTCTCACACGGCTGCTGTCACCTTGCATACCTAATTCCCAAGATATCCCGACAATAATGGTGGGGGCCATCTGTTTTGAGTTCATTGGGAAACGCGTCACTCCTGACATTATCTGAAAGGTATACATCGCATCCGTAAGGTACACTACTGGGTAATCAGTCTCGCGATTAGCAGAAGATTTATAGCCTTTAGGAAGTTTGATATACAGCTTATAAGTGCGCTCATTATCCTTGATTTTTACGGTATGACTACGAGGGATATGGAACGGACTATTGTGCTGCACAGTCGCTTCGATAATGTGTTTATTTGCCATGCTTTTGGTAGGAAAAAAGCTTGCCAATAAGATGGTGCAAAGCATGACTTTTAGTAAAGAGGCACAGTAATTAAGAGATGTCATAGTCGGCTCTACTTATCCATAAGTTATGGAGATATTTTAACCTTAGCTAGGGAGTGATTCCCATATATTTAGTTGCAAAAGCAATCATGTTTTGAATTAAAGTTAGTTGGTTGTCTGCACCACTAACGGCTAAATTTTAGCCGTAGGGCTTGTTTTGTACCTGTAAGGTCACTATATCTGTTGTTACATAAGTTTAACAAGTCTCAAGGATCAGAGAATGCGCCGTAGTGTTAAATATCGATTATTGTTTCTACTCAGTGCCATAGTCATTTATTGCATAGGTTTTCAATGGTTACCTGAATCAATGCAAGGAGCCAATGCACTAGGGTTAACCATAGCGATAGCCGCTAGTTACTTTGTGCTGCTGCCAGCTATGTACGCATATTGCATCATTTATGTGGGTCAGCAGCACTGGTGGAAGATGCTAGTGGTGTTTAGTTTGAGCAGCTTGATGGCTCGCTTTAGCTTTCCGGCTGAACTCGCCAGTTATTTTGAGTTTATTGCCTGGCTGCGTTATCCGATTATCGCAGTGCTATTACTGTTGCAAGTGACCTTGGTATATCGGGTGATAAAGTCCCTATGGCAGGGGCGTAAGTTACCCGGCGATCCACGATTGCATATTCATGATGCTGTGCAGGGCAAAGTATTATCGGAAAAAGCTTTGCAAGCCCATGGTGTGGCAATGACGTTGGCAATGGAGGTGGTGAACTGGTTTTATGCGCTCAACCATTTAACTCGGCAGCACCCGCAATCATTATGCAAGTTACAGCTTTTATCGGCATCACCTTGGCATTACCTGTTGGCTAACATAGTCATTATATCTTCGGCCGTATTTAGTTATTGGTTGTTGGCATCGTGGAGCATGATTGCCGCTATTTTAGTCTCAAGCTATATTGGTTACTGCTTGGTGATGGCGCGGGCTAACTACCGATTGGCGCGCTATTACAGCGTGTATATACATCAACAATACTTAGTGGTTAACGCCGGAGTCTGGGGCTTTACCATGTTGCCATTGAGCGATATTGAAGAGGTCAATGTTGGGAATTATGGGCGAAATAAGGCTGTGACTAATAAGCACTCCAAAGAGCAGATTAACAATATCCACAAAACTGAAAGTAATAATGAGCAACTGCATTTAGGGCGAGGCGAGAGTAATGTGCAGATAAAGCTTAAATCATCGCAGCGCTATTATGGTGCCATGAGTATGTTGCCAGAGGATATTAAGCAGCTGTACTTACATGTTGATAAGCCAGAGGCTATATCACAGTTAATTAGCGTGAAAGAAGCTGCCTAGTAATAATTAAGTTAAACCAATACAGCAGAGGTGACTTGTTGTATTGGTTTAATCTCAGCGGATATAGGCTTAAGCTTTTACCAACTTTTCTAAATCAGCTGGGCGGTAATAAACAGACTTTAATACCTTACCTTGACGAACAACCTTACCCGCCATTTCAACATCTTTAGCACATTTCGCAATAATGAACTCGCCCTTAGTACTACCGACAATTTCAACGCCTTGTTTAGCGTAGAATTCGATAGTTTCCTTAAGCTCCTGCTCGTTGCGGCATACCTTGCTCATGTTGCTTGAATGTACTTCATCCCAACAGGTAACAAAGTCGATTTCACGGTTTTTGGCTACATGTAACAATAAATCGATAACGTAGCTAATCTCAAGATGGTCATTAACTTGAGTAGCACCTAAATGCACTAGGCGGCCCATTAAAACATAAACAGAATCAACAATAGCGTCAGCTTGTTCTACACGGCTGTCAGCTTCTGCAAGTTCGGTTAGCTCTTCAATGGCTAACGAAGTATGCAGCGTATCGGCTTTATCATCCAAAGTGCGGATATCTTCAATCGGCAAATCAAAAGTTGCGCGGAACTCTCGAATGTCGCGATATAAATGATCGTATAGTGGTTGATCCAAAGCGGATAGTTTCATGGTTAATAGGCCTTTGCAGCTAAATAGGTTTAAGAGTCGACATACTAAAGAAACCGACCGCTAAATAAAAGCTTCACGCTAAAATGGTGATAACAAATAACCTAATACTCTGCGGTGTTAGGCAAGTAATGTCTGGGCAGACTATTGAATTATGTTTACTTTATATAGATAAGTGGGCGGTAACTTCTGCCTCTAACTGTTTAATCATTTTTTGGCTATTAGGGTGATAGATATCAAGCTCCACCCAACCATCACTACCCATGATCTCAAGCTGGGACACTGTTATACGGTGTTGGTTAGTTTGTTCATTAAGGCTGCTAGTACCTTTAAGCTTTACTATGCCAAGGCTAGTGTTTAATCGACTAATGCTAAAGTCATTCATTGCATCTCCCTAATCTCCGCTATGGTGTGGCGGTTGATTCAATATTAAAGCCATACCAACTATCCTAGCTAAATTATGCCTTTGTCGAACAACTTGCAATTAGATTTGATTTGTTGCTTTTTTGTGCCAACCCCCTCGTGTCGATGAAATTTTATCATCGGATTTTGGCTATCGGTTTAATCTACATTTACTGCATATTCACCCATTTTATTAGGTGATTGTTGAATGACTAATCGGTTGTGGTTTGTTCGGGTGAATGCTTTCTTATGCTTAGGCATGAGCTCGGCTAGACGTTGTTGTTAATTTTATGTAAGGATGTCGCTCCAGCCTAACGCGGTAAAGCCTGTTCCTAGCTTTTGATTACCGACGAAAGAATAGGTAATAAGAAAAATAAAAGGACCTAGCATGAGCGAAAATAACCACTCCGAACAGTCAGAGCCGATAGCATTTGAATCATTAGAAGATGACAAGCACACTCCGGCGTCTTTACTCGATGCACTTACTCCTATTATTGCGTTAGTACTAATGCTAACTACGGCTGTTTATCTGTTTTCTTCTGACAGCTCCTATGGTGCTAACCAGATTGCGCTGATCATGGCGGGCTGCATTGCATTAATCATTGGATGGAAAAATGGTTACAGCTGGGCCGAGATGGAGCAGGGGATTGTACGTAGTATTGGCTTTGCCACTGGCGCACTATTGATTCTATTTACCGTTGGTTCGTTAATTGGCACTTGGGTGTTATCCGGAACAGTGCCGACGATGATCTATTACGGCATGCTAGTGCTTAATCCTGAGTATTTTTATGCCGCTTGTTGTTTATTGTGTGCGGTCGTTGCCATCAGTATTGGTAGTTCATGGACTGTGGCGGGGACTTTAGGTATCGCGCTGGTCGGTGTGGCATCAGCTATGGGATTAAATGTTGAAATTACCGCAGGTGCGATTATAAGTGGCGCTTATTTTGGCGACAAGATGTCACCTATGTCAGACACAACTAACTTAGCACCTGCAGTGGCAGGAACGGACATTTTTAGCCATATAAGGCACATGGTTTGGACAACCGCTCCGAGCATTATCATCGCCATGATAGGCTTTTTAATTTTGGGATTTAATAGCCAAGTTACCGTCGATAATAATAATTTTGAAACCACACTGTCTTTAATCGATACCCAGTTCAATCCAGGTGTTCACCTGTTACTGCCACTGCTAGTTGTGCTGGTTTTAGCTTATAAAAAAATGCCAGCCTTTCCGACTGTGATTATAGGAACGATAGCTGGCGCGGTATGTGCAGCATTGTTCCAGTTTGATAACGTGGTTAAGTTTGCTAATGACGACAGCTTAATGCCAATCGTTGCACTGGTTAAAGGCATTTGGGTTGCTATGTTTAATGGTTACACGGCAACTACAGGTGATGAGGTATTAGATAATCTACTGAGCCGTGGCGGTATGAGCAGCATGATGAATACGGTATGGTTGATTCTGTGTGCCATGACTTTTGGTGGCATCATGGAGGTCACTGGTCTGCTAAAGCGTATACTGCAAAGCATTCTTGGTTTGGTGAAATCCAGCGGCAGTTTAATTTTAACTACACTGGCAAGCGGTATTGGCGCTAATTTGATTACCGCTGATCAGTTTATCGCCATTGTACTACCTGGGCGCATGCTCAAAGTTGAGTATGCAAAACGCGGCCTTGCACCAGTTAATTTAAGCCGAGCGTTGGAAGACTCTGCCACCATTACCAGCCCACTTATTCCTTGGAATACTTGTGGTGCCTATATGGCCAGTACCTTAGGTGTCGCTACAATCGCTTACCTACCTTATGCTTTCTTTAATTTAGTGTGTCCGCTAATTAGTGCAGCTTACGCAAAATATGACTTTAAAATCGAGCGTATAGAGCCAGTTGAAGACAAGCCTGCCGCTGCGATAGGTTAGTAAGCGTTAGGCAAAAAAAAGCCTTGTCGGTCAGGGAAGGACAAGGCGTTTGGCGTAGTTATTAATTTTGTTATCGATTAGCAATAAACAGCGTAATCAATAGCGTTACCAATAAGCCAAATATCACCATGGAGAAGGTGAAAGTTTTAACCCACCGAAATGGGTGTTTAGCGAGGAAAGCAAGATTAAAATTATTTCAGAACCTAGAACCTAGAAC
>NZ_JBFRNX010000005.1:0-16881 GCF_041471165.1 Shewanella sp. 10N.261.52.F9 | reverse complement strand
CCTAGAACCTAGAACCTAGGGCTTAGCGCTTGGCGTACTTTGCCGTTAGCTTTTCAAGGTACGGCTGCACTTCTTTGTCACCCCAATCGAGGTAGCCACGTAAGAAGCCTACAAGGTTGCCTGAACCGTCAAATACATAAGTGGCTGGCACTACATCAGCTGGCATAATTTGGTCGATGGTTTTCTTTGGGTCTAACCAAGTTTGGTAATGCCCTAGATCATGACGATCTAAGAAGGCCTGCACCTTATCACTCTCTTCATCAATTGAGATTGGCACAACAACCAAGTCATTATTTTTATTTACTTGGCGGATGTTCTCCATCTGTGGGATCTCTTTGATACATGGCGCGCACCAAGTTGCCCAAAGGTTTACGAGTACCAGCTTGCCCTTGTATTGCTTTAGGCTAATTTGTTCCCCTTTAGTATCGGTGAACATCACTTCAGGTACTGAGCGAGCTGACTGCATCTCAATAAATCGTGACATAATCAGCGGCTTTTCAATGGCTTTACCTGTGTGATAAACCTTAGTCGATGCAACTTGAGCTTGGACTGGCATAAGTAGAGATGAGAGCACCAATAAGCCGCTCAGTAAGTGTGTTTTATTCATAGGTGGTAGCCTTCATATCTTGATGTTTACGTTGTTCACGGATCCAGATTACTGCAAACGCAATAATGCCAAATAGCAGCAGAATAGGACCAAACCACAGCAGCGCAGTCGCGCCGGAAAATCTCGGTTGGTAACGAATTTTTTCGCCATAGCGCTGTACTAAAAAGTCAATGATCTCAGCTTTAGATTCGCCTTGTTCTAGCATCAAAAAAATCTGCCCTTTGAGTTCGCTAGCAATGGGGGCTCCTGAATCAAATAGGTTTTGGTTTACCGACATAGGGCAGCGCAGCTCATGGGCGATTTCGAAGCCTAAATCGCGGATTTGATCTGGCGTGTAATGGATCTTGTCGCTAGCCGTTTGTGCTGACGCTTGCACCGAAATACTGATGCACAGCAAAATAACCAAGCCAACTAACAGCTGTATTAGTGTTGAGGTGTAAGCTTTACTCATGCTGGCTCTCCAGCTTTGCGTGTATTAGCGGGGTAGCGCAGTGACTGCGAGTGAGTATTTTCAGTGCGGCATAGGCGTAATTGATAAAGGCCTGTTACTGCGGCAATAAAACCGCCTAACATCATCATGAGGCCACCAATCCAGATCCAGCAAGCAAGTGGCTTATGGCTAATGCGCACCAAGTACTCTGTTTCACTCAGTTGCTGACCGCTAGAAACATAAAGGTCTCGCACTAAGTTGCGCATAATGCCAGCCTTAGAGACTTCCATGGCATTGGTTTTAAAGGTTTGGCGCTGAGGTGTAATGTAGCCAATAAAGTTATCGTTAATATCGGTAACGCGAATATTAGCTTGAAGTGCTGTGTAGCTGTTTGACTCAACATCAACAGTTTCTTCATAAACAAAGGTGTATCCAGCCACAACTTTACCTTGGCCCGGCCCCATTCTTAATAGCTCTTGGGTTTCAAAATTAGACACTGCCGTTGCGCCAATAATGGTAATGGCTACACCAAAGTGGGCAATTAGCATCGCTGCTTTCTTAGCAATAAAGCCGACGCCCTGTGAGCGTAAACTAAAAACTAAATAACCCAAGGATACGAATACCCAGCTGGCAGCCGTAGCACCTAGCCAAACCCAAGGGTTAAAGCCGTCACGGCTTTGCATTGCTACTAATACGCCAATGATAGCTGCGAATGCGAATAGTCCAGCAAGTGGGTATAGGCGATTTAGCGACTGTTGCTGCCACTTAATCAATGGTGCAGCCCCCATAAGCAATACCGCAACAAACGTTAATGGTACAAAAATGCTATTAAAGTACGGTGCACCGACCGACAAGGTACCTAGATCTAATAGCTCAAACAGTAATGGGTAGAAGGTGCCTAGCAATACAGAGATTGCAGCCACAACTAACACGATATTACCAAGCAGCATTACTGTATCGCGAGAAAGAAGCGCAAAGTCTGACTTAGATTTTATTAAGTGTGCTTTAAGCGCAAACAGCGTTAACGCACCGCATACGAACACGCCGAGTAAAGATAGAATCGACATGCCACGCGTTGGGTCAGAGGCGAAAGCATGCACTGACTGCACGATGCCTGAGCGGACTAAAAAAGTGCCCAATAAACTTAATGAGAAAGCTAATAAACACAGTAATAAGGTGGCGATCTTAAAGCTGCTACGTTGCTGGGTTAGCACGACACTATGCAGCAGAGCGGTAGCTACTAGCCAAGGAATAAACGAGGCATTTTCTACAGGATCCCAGAACCACCAACCGCCCCAGCCAAGCTCGTTATACGCCCACCATGAACCAAACGCATTACCGCCAGTTAAAAATACCCAAGCCATCAGTACCCAAGGACGCAGGTAGCTCGCATGTTGCTGAGTGAACTTACCGCCAAGCAAAGCTGCAATCGCTGCTGCAAAAGTAACAGTTAAGCCAACATAGCCTAAGAACAGCATCGGTGGGTGGAAGATTAACCCTATGTCTTGCAAGATGGGGTTAAGGTCACGGCCCTCAACGGGGAAGTTTGGTAACAGGCGCGCAAACGGGTTAGAGGTAAACAGCATAAACAAGTTAAAACCAGCAATCACAAATGCCAGTATGGCAATCATACGGCCGATGAATAGCGGGTCTTGGTAGCGCGACGAGAATGCGATTAAGCAGCCCCAAATCGCAATCGATACCACCCAAAATAGCATTGAGCCTTCGTGGCTGCCCCATACCGCAGCGACTTTATATAAGGTCGCTAACTGGGTATTAGAGTGGTTGGCCACATAAGCGACTGAAAAGTCATCGAGTAAAAACGAAATAAGTAGACATAATATAGAAGCGCTAATCGTGACGGTCATTAATGCAGTTAATGTTTTTACATAACTAAATAAATAATGGTTTTTAGTATATGACGCATAGAGCGGAATAAACGCAAGTAACACAGCTGTGACTGTGCTAATGATAAGGAAAATAAGTCCTAACTCTGGAATCATCTTATTAACTTCTCTATTTATGAACGTTTATAAGTTCAAATATTCTGTATAAAAACTATTCTTTATAATTTAGCTTTTTACTATTTTTTGATTTTGAACTTAGCTACTTATTTAAGTTTTATAGACTACTAATTATTAACCAAGGACTAATGTTGATGCTTTAGCTATGGCTGTTTTACGTCATTGAACTCAAGGGTAGGTTATATTAGTGAAGTGTTTTGTGACCTCTCTAGCCTTTATCGTAACCCATCATCTTACTGATATTTTTTCACGTCTAAATGCATTGTTTTTAGATCCTTTTAGATGTCAAAAAATAGCATTACAAGTGAAAAACACATCTTGATAATTGTTATATGTTGTTGTTTTTATTTTATTTTCACCGATTTTTTACTATCTGTGTTTTTCAAGGTCTCATTTCTTGCTGTGATTCATATTTTTTGCAAAAAAGATATGGAAAATAGCTGCAACTCAATTGTTCAGTTGTTCGGCTAAACAAGAGAGTGCCTTAGTTGAATGATGATGAAAATACTATAACTAGGTTATAACTAGGAGTGATGATGAAAAGTTGGAAACTTAAAGCAGTCGCAAGCGTACTGTTTTGTTTCGGCGCAATAGGTAACGCTAGTGCTGCTGGTGATAAGTACAATAGCATCCCAGAAATGGGTGCTTCTGCTAAGAATGCAATTGCAAACTATGCAGGTACTGAAAAAGTGAACGGTGTTAAATCACTGCACGATTATATTGTTCAAGAAGATGAGTTATTTGATTTCTTATTTCAAAACCATCCAATGTTCAAATACCAAGAAGAAGGTAACTTAATTGGTGATTACCATATTAGTGACCGTGGTGAAGAATATTTAGATACCGGCGGAAGCCAGGCATACAGTAAGCGTGTTGGTCGTCCAAGTGCAGTTCAGTACCGTCTAGGTGCTAAATCTACATTAGACTTTCCAAACAACTTCGTAGGTCCAGAGAAGTGTGCTGAATGTCACGCGACTCAATATGAGAAATGGCAACGTTCGCGTCACGCTAACGTAGTTCGTTTCCCAAGTGAAATTACAGATAAAGAAGTACCAAACGGCGACTTAAACGCACCTCTATACGGCAGCGAAGCGTCAATGCTTCCAGACGGTGTTCGTGCTAATGACGTTTACGCAATCATCGGTACGCCACGTACTAAGTATGGTTTCTTAGATTCATGGTTAGTACGCGGTACTTACCACGTTCGTGACGGTCTACTATCTGAAGGTACCGGTAAAATGGTAGCCGGTGGTAACCAGTTCTCACGTGGTTGGGCTGAATGGTTAACGCCAGAAATGGCTAAGAAAATTAATAAAGCAATTCCAGAGTTCCCTGTAACACTTGAAGAATTTGGTGATACAGGTTCGCACAAGTGGGGTATGACTTCATACGGTGCTAAGTACGAAAAAGAGATGCTATTCCAACCTGGTAGCTCTTACTGTGAAATGTGCCACACGTACAAGTTCGACTTCCAAAACCAGCAAGAGTTCTTTGATGCACTTGGCGACGCTAAGAAGCTACAAGAGCACACTATCTCTAAAGGTATTGCTTGTGAAGAATGTCATGGCGCGGGCGGTCACTTAGATGGCGGTACTGGCGGCATGCAGTCTAACTGTGAACGTTGTCACCAGCGTTTCTTCTTCGTTGACGCACTAGCTGATACTGAACAAGCTCAAGAGAAAATGGAATACGCATTCGGCGTATACATGAAGTCTGCTTGTCCATCTTGTGGTACTGAAGGTTCACAGATGTTTGCTTCTGCTCACTACGAGAAAGGCATGCGTTGTACAACTTGTCACGATCCGCATGAAGTAACAGATGGCGATTTCCTATCTGGTTTCTCTACGCCAAAGCTGAAGAAAGACTGTGTTGACTGTCACGAAGCACAAGCAACGATTGCTGACAACACTGACACACACAGCAACCAAACTTGTCAAAGCTGTCACATGCCAAACATGGGTAGCTGTGAGAACTTCGCTGCAATCCAGTTCCCAGACAACGCAGGTTTTGACGCGGTTCGTCGTACTCACATGTGGAAGATTGATATCGACCCAGAGCGTAAGACACTTAACCCACCTGAAGGTCAACCACGTGATTCAAGCGTGAAAGGTTGGACTGTTGCTAAGAATGAAGATGGCCACAACTACTTAGACTTAATGTGGACTTGTGCTCGTACAGCGATTTCTGACAAAGACGTAGTGGATAACAAGGGTTGTCACAGCCCATTCCAGTCTGAGCTAGAAACTGGCCTACATTACGACGACCAGATGGAAATCTACGGCGAAGTAATGAAGATGCAGAAGCCTGTTAAAGAGGTATTCGGTCAAGTTGAACAAGCTCTTGAGCGTATCGACATGCTACTAGAAGTGACTAAGTTGTCTACTGCAGACAAGACTGAAGTCCTAATGCTAGCTGAGAAGGCACAAGAAACGATTGAACTAATCAAAGAAGATGGTTCATGGGGTGTTCATGGCTTCCGTTACAGCCAGAAGCGTCTAGACGCAGCACTAACTTATGTTACCCAAGCTCAAAACATTCTTGACGGTGTTGGTTACAGCGCTAAATAAATGTAATTGAGTTAATACCGACCTCAACCTAGGCATGCTTAGGTTGAGGTAACTAAGAGAGAAATTATGAATAGAGTACTGGGAAGTGTCGTTTTCACCATCTTGTTATCAATGCTATCAGCGGGCAGTTATGCCGGTGGTGGTCAAGAGATGGGCCCGGCTAAATATTATGATGAGCCGCTACAAACGGTGACCATGATGGAAGCGCAAACCTTAGTGGGCAAAGAGGGAGTCTACTTCTTTGATGTCAACACCTTGGAATTATGGGCAGAAGGATTCATTCCAGGCGCTGTTTATTTCAACGTAAAAAATTGGAAAGACTTGCTGCCAAAAAACAAAGACGCACTGATGGTTTTTTACTGTGCAAACCGTCTTTGTAATGCCAGTGAAATTGCTGCTCGACACGTGATGAAGTTGGGATATACCAACGTTCTGCAAATGCCTGATGGGATCTACGGCTGGCGTTTAGCGAATCGAGTAACAGAAAAGCCATAACGGATTATGTAAATTTATTTTTAGTGAGATTAATTGTATGAAAAAGCTTAAAAAAAGTGTATTGGCCGTTGTGTCTTGTCTAACCCTTTCAGTCTCTGTGTCTTGCTTTGCTTCTAGCGACTTGACCACTGACGTTGAAAAGGAATCGTACAGCATAGGCGCTTCATTTGGTCACCATATCTCTAGTCAGGTATATGGCCAATCTCAGTTAGGTGCAGAAGTGGATATGGGTCAAGTGGTAAACGGTTTACTCGATGCTTTGAAAGATGAGACAAAAATGTCTAAAGAGGAAATTGTGACTTACCTAAATCAACGTGCTGAAACGCTTAATGCTGCTAAGCAAGCTAAGTTAGATGCTCTAACGGCTAAGAACTTAGCGGCTGGTGTTGCATTCATGGCTGAAAACGCTAAGAACAGCGACGTTAAGCAAACTGAATCAGGTCTGCAGTATGAAGTGATCACCATGGGTGACGGCGCAATGCCACAAGGCAATGACGTAGTTACTGTGCACTACAAAGGCACCTTGATTGATGGTACTGAGTTCGACAGTACTTATGACCGCGACGAACCTAACCGTTTCTCTTTAGTTACCGTAATTGAAGGCTGGCAAGAAGCCCTTGCTCTTATGCCTCAAGGGTCAAAATTTAAGTTAACAATTCCACCTGCACTTGCTTATGGCGACCGTGTTGTTGGCATGATCCAACCGCACTCAACTTTGGTGTTCGAAGTTGAACTAGTCAAAGTTGAAGCTCCTGGTGAAGGCGCTCACGGCATGGGACTAAGTGGCATGGGTATGGGTGGCATGATGGGCGGCTCTATGGGCGCCAATCCACACAAATAAATTTGATATTAATTATTGATATAGAGCCAAGATGAACACAGTACTTATTAGTATCTCAATTCTTTTATTCTGTTCGACAGCATTCCTTTTTTGTCACCACTTACGGTATGACAGAAAGCTGGCTGAACTTGAATTAGAAGTTGGGCATTTCTTTGGCTCTAATATTAGCATCGACACCAATGATGCTAAGCAAAACAATAATTATTACTTTGGAACCATTGGCTTCTTTCTTATTAGTGTTTCGGTTTTATTTTATTCAACAATCGGCAGTTATCAGAATTTGGATTCAGCTCAGGTTGATTACAACATTGATTATTTGCTGGTTGCCGATATTAACAAAGGCCAGAAGCTCGCGATAGAAAACCCCGGTGATCCACTAGTGCTGTTAGGGCTAGCCCAGTCATATATTGACGGTGGCTTATACCAAGATGCGCTAGGAACCTTAGACCAACTACTGACGATAGACACCAATAACGCCGAGGCTCTAGGGCTTAAAGCAACATCTATGTATTACCGCGATGACCGGGTTATTAGCATGGAGACTTCTTTAGTGATTGCGAGGGCGCTAACTCTACATCACGAAGAATTAAATACCCGTTTATTAATGGCTAATGATGCTTACCTAAATGGTGATTATCAAAAGGCGATAGATAACTGGAATATTGTTTTAACCAATAAAGTGCAAGTGTTTAATCAAGGTGCAATTCAATTCGCCATTGAAAAGTCAAAGGGTAAATTAACGCAAGTTAAATCCTAGTGAGTCAATAACCTAATAAAACGTACTAGCAAAAATATTAAATAAAAAAATTACGTGTCGGTTTTAAACCGATAATCGGAGGATGCTGTGAGTGAAAATCTAGAGAGACGGAGGTTCCTTAAAGGTCTTGGAGCCAGCTCTTTGATATTAGCACCCCTAGGGTGTAGCTCGGTCAAAGAAAAGGAAGGTGCCTACACGCCGCATTATGTAATGGTTTTTGACCAAAACAAATGTGTTGGTTGTGGTGAGTGTAAGGAAGCTTGTAATAAAGCTAACCACTTACCAGAAGGCAAGTCTCGACTACTAATGGAACAGCAATCAGGCGCAGTTGAAGGACAAGCTTGTCCACACTGCGGCAAAACAACTGGATGTGGTTGTGAGCGTAAGTTCGTACGTGTTTCATGTCAGCAATGTAAAAATGCACCTTGTGTGACTGTTTGTCCTACTGGCGCGGCTCACCGCGACGAGAAGACTGGCATTGTGACTATGGATGCGGCGAAATGTGCTGGTTGTAAGTACTGTATCGGTGCTTGCCCGTACGATGCACGTTTCATCAACAAAGAAACTGATGTTGCCGATAACTGTGACTTCTGTTTACACAGCAAGCTTGCCATTGGCGAGTTACCAGCTTGTGTGCAGCAGTGTCGTTATGACGCGCTAATCTTTGGTGATGCAAACGATCCGACTTCATATGTGAGTAAGTTATTAGCTGTGAAGGACTCGGTACGCATTAAGCCAGGTTTTGGTACAGAGCCTAGCTTACGTTACATACCTATTGTGAAGTTGGGAGTGTAATCATGGACGGTAATATTGAATTTACAATGGGCCTTTCACAAGGCATCGCTTGGCCTTGGCCAATTGCGGTTTACCTGTTCTTCGCTGGTATTTCTGGTGGTGCACTAGCTGTTGCTTTGTTCATTCGTTTCTACAAAAAACAAACTGAAAACACACCTTTTTTAAAGGCGGCGTCTTTAGTGTCGTTAGTGACGATTGCGCTAGGTATGATCTGTCTGGTTTTAGACTTAACTAATCCGCTGTTCTTCTGGCGTATTTTAGTGTTCTACAACCTAAACTCAGTGATGTCAGTGGGTGTAATTGCACTTTCAGCTTACATTCCTTTAGTTGCATTAGTGACATTGTTCGCGATGGAAGAAGAGATCAAAGCATACAAGCCTTTGAACTTCTTATTACCAATCATCGACAAGTTACGTGGTATTCGCGCGCCATCTGAAAAGCTAGTTCTTGTACTTGCTATGTCAGTGTGTGCTTACACCGGCTTCTTGATCTCTGCACTTATCCGTTTCCCAATTATCAATACTTCAGTATTGCCAGCGCTATTTGTTGCGTCAGGCCTTTCTGCGGGTGCTGCTGCTGCCAAAATGATTGCAGTATCAGTATTCAAAGAAGACTTACACAGCAAAGACATGCACACATTACATGCTATTGAGTGGCCAGTAATGGCTGCTGAAGCTCTGTTCCTATTCATGATTATCATGTCTTTGGCTACAGGTAATGAAGGTGCACAAGCGGCATTCGCTGGTTTCCATACCGGTGTTTGGGCTAACGTGTTCTGGATTGGTGTTGTGGGTATCGGTTTTGTGGGTCCACTACTGCTTAACTTCGCCACAGGTAAAGCCTTTAGCCACTCAGCTAAAGCGTTCTACATGTCTGGTGCGTGTGCAGTTGTAGGCATGATGTGTCTGCGTATGTTTGTTATTTACGCCGGCCAGCTTAATGCCATTTAATCGAATTATGCCGACGGTCTACAAGTTTCCCCGACTTAACTGACCGTCAGTTTGATTTGATGCAAGTGAGTAGTGAGCCTAACAAGTTAGCTCCATACCTAACAGGGTTGGAGTCATCTTGTAGGGCCCAATACTAATAATGTTGGTTGAGATAATTGCAAGGTAAAGAGGCATGTGGTCGTTGGACGCTTTCCCTATGAGTGTCTAGAGCTGTATTCGCTTTAATACTTTAGTTATTTATTAGACCAGCTGTGAGTAAGCTAACCCCCCAATGTCGCCCCTGCAAGGCTATTGGAGGGTTGGCCTGAAAGCAGCAAAAATGATGGAAATGCCATGAAAAAGTTAATCTGTTTGATATTCCTTTTGCCTTTACTCAATGCCTGTAGTGATAGCAGCGCCGATGTGACTCAATATACGGCTGAGGCGATTCATGAACATGACCGCTGCCACCTTTGCGGCATGATGATCACTAAGTATCCAGGTCCAAAAGGCCAAGTGCACCTAAAAGGGCAATCAATTGTGCCTAAGTTTTGCTCAACACGCGATATGTTTAACTTTGCGCTGCAAAGTGAGAACAAACGCCAAATTGAAGCATTATTTGTTCATGACGCAGGTGTGACGAATTGGGAAAAGCCAACAGATGACACTTTTGTTGATGCCAAGACTGCTTGGTATGTTTACGGCACCAGCAAAAAGGCGGTTATGGGCCCTGCTGTGGCAAGTTTTAAGCATAAAGCCGATGCGACAAAATTCGCTGAAGAGTTTGGTGGTGCAGTGTTAGCTTATGACAAGATTACCATTGAGTTATTAGCCGGCGAATAATCGATTTATCCCTATTGAATTACCCCAAAGGTAAGTGAACACTTACCTTTGGGGGTGAAATTACCTATGAATACAGTCATCTCAGGCCCTATTTTTCGTTTGTTTTATCGTACCGCTAAACAGCTCTGTATTGGCGCTGGGATAGGACTGCTGTTATGCCCAGCAAGCTTTGCTGCTAATTATTCCGTGCACGATAGCGACTCACTGACCCAGCAATTAAAAACCGTTATCGCTGGCGATACTATCTCCTTGCAAGCGGGCACTTACTTCGGCCATTTTGAAATCTATCAGCCTATTGAGCTTGTCGGTGAACCGGGTGCCATTATTGATGCTGAGGGCACTGGCAGTGCTATTAGCATTTTCAGCTCCGATGTTAACTTATCCAGTTTGAAGATTAAAAACTGGGGCGCCGATTTATACGAACTCAACGCTGGCATCTTAATTAAAGAGCAGGCGCAGCGAATACGAGTAGAGTCGAGTACATTGCAAGGTGACGGCTTTGGTGTTTACGCCGAAAACACCAGCCATATTACTGTTGCCAATAATGTGATAGTTGGGAATGGCGAACTCTATAAGCTCGACCGAGGCGATGGTGTCTACCTCAAAGGGGTCGATGTTTCCGTTATTCATGACAACAAAATTTCCTATGTGAGAGACGGAGTTTATCTAGAAACTAGCACTAACAGCTTAGTGTTTGATAACCGCTTTCACTCCGCGCAATACGGCATTCATTACATGTACACTAAGCATGATGAAGCCTACGGCAATCAAGTCGATAACGTCGATGGTGGTTACGCCATTATGAGCTCAGAGTTTGTTAATCTGCATCAAAACCAGGCTTCAAACACCCTAGATTTCGGCGTGCTACTTAATATCAGTAATCACTGCATCGTCAGCAATAACCGCATATCGCTGGGGCATAACCCACAAGGTACCGCCGAGCTTGGTAATGAAGGTAAAGGCATTTTTATCTACGGTGCTCGCGACAATGAAGTTACCCATAACCTGTTCTCCACTAATGACATTGGCATCTATATGGCGATGGGGGGGGAGAAGAATAAGGTTTACGGCAACCAATTTGTGAACAACAAAATCCAAGTCAAATACGTTGGCGACTCTCTATTAGAGTGGAGCCATAACGGCCGCGGAAATTATTGGAGCGGTTACATGGGCTGGGATACCAACCACGACGGTATTGCCGATAAAGCTTACCGCCCAAACGACAATCTCGATAAGTTATTTTGGCTCTATCCAGAGGCGCGATTCTTGATGAATAGCCCTGTAGTAGCCGTGCTGCGCTGGGTGCAAGGTCAGTTTGAATTTGGCCCTGCTACTGGCATTGTCGACAGTTTTCCGTTGTTAGCACCAGATAGAGAGCTGTAACCATGGGTCAATACACAGCAGTTAACTTGCCTTTTGAACAAGATAATACAGGAAGTATGATGGTTCCCCCGTCAATAAAGCTAACCGATGTTAGCCTGAAATATAACGACTTTACGGCACTCAATAACGTCAGCTTTGAGGTGAAAGCTGGCCAAACGATGGCTCTGCTAGGTCATAACGGCGCTGGTAAGTCGAGTTTGATTAAAGTGATTCTAGGGCTGATTTCACCCACAAGTGGTAATGCTGAGGTGATGGGGCAGAGTGCTTACGCTAATCACCAACAAAACCGTGTTGATATTGGTTATCTGCCAGAAGATGTGAGCTTTTACGACAAGCTTAGTGGCCGTGAAGTATTAAGCTATTTTGGCGCCCTAAAAGGCGTTAGCCAAAGCCGTATTGAGTCATTACTCGAAGAGTTTGGCTTAGGCTACGCACAGCACCGTCAGTTGAAAACTTATTCAAAAGGCATGAAGCAGCGTTTAGGCGTAGCACAAGCGATTTTGTCAGAACCAAAAATCCTTTTGCTCGACGAGCCAACGGTTGGCCTTGACCCACTCGCCTCACAATTTCTCTATGGCAAAATAAACCAGCTAAAGCAGGCAGGCTGTGCGGTGGTGATTTCTACTCATGAGCTGTCACTGGTTGAATCGCATTTAGATATTGCGCTGATCATGGCCAAAGGCAAACGCCAAGCACTGGGTAGTTGCAGTGAGCTAAGTAAAGCCAGCGCTTTAAAAGTGACGATTAGCTTTAACGAGTTAGATGAGCGAGTTAAAACTAATGCGTATCTACAAAGCTTCTATCAAGATGGTTTACTGCAATTTGAGTCGGCACGAAAAGCCGACATCGTTAAGCATCTAGTGTCGCAGTGCCAAATTTTTGATTTCGAGATCAAAGAGCCAAGGCTCGAAGATATTTACCACGATTTAATGGGGCAAAGTTTACGCTCCCCAGTGGAGCAGCCGTAATATGTTTATCAATAAACTTACTTCGCCAATTCTGATTATTGCCTACAAAGAGATCTGTGATAGTTCACGTAACCGCTGGCTTGCCTTTATGAGCAGTATGTTTCTCGTGTTGTCGCTGAGCGTGAGCTTTGCCGGTAGTGCGGTGACAGGGAGCTTGTACTTACCAGAACTCGATAGTTTAATGAGCAGCTTATCGACAATTTCAGTATTTATTATCCCGTTAGCGGCAATTTTACTGAGTTACGATAGCTTTGTTGGTGAAGATGAATCAGGCACCTTGCTGTTGTTACTGTCTTATCCGTTAACCCGCATGCAGATCTTATTTGGTAAGCTGTTAGGCCATGTCACAGTGATGTTTTTAGCCACGGGATTCTCTTTTGGCTTAACCGCAATTCTGCTCATGCTGTTGGGAGAAAACTATCAAAAAGCCGAGCTAATTAGCGCCTTTGCACAGTTTGTCGTGAGCAGTAACTTACTGGCGCTAACCTTTATTTTAATTAGCTATATTGTCAGCTTAAAAAGCACAGAGAAGGCCGGAGCGATTGGTGGGCTACTCCTAATTTGGTTCTTGTTTGTACTTATCTACGACTTGTTACTGCTGACCATTCTAGTGTCCGACTTTTCTTTCGCTAATCAATACGTCATTAACGCGTTAATTGCTATGAGCCCAACAGACCTTTATCGCGCCATTAATTTAGTCGCCATAGAAGGTAGTGAAGCTAGCGGCAGTTTAGCCATGATCGCCACTACAGATTGGGGGTTATCAGGTATGTATGGTCTGTTGTTGGTTTGGATCGTTTCATTAGCAGGATTATCGCACAGGATCTTTAAACGTAAGGCGCTATAGCCAACGGCAGCGAGTAAAAAAGAGTGATACTACAGAGTCAGTTATGTATATAACTAAAGAGGTAGTATCACTAAGGTTTAATTTTGTGAACATTAGCAGTAAATGATGTGCATGCTTAGACTGTTTTGAGTCGAAAATCACATTCTGCTTAAGTACTTAGCTGTAGAATCCGCGAAGCCTGAAACTTAATGTACCGATAATGCGAAATACTAGAAGAGGTTAATTGTGTTGAAAATTACTCCTTATTTGGAGTTGGATACTGAAGCTAACCAGTTAGTTGACCATGTGAGTGGCAAAAAAGTGACTCTGACCTTTTCTGAATCAGCGGTGCTTCATCGACTATTACTGTCTTCAAATCCAGTCTGCTCAAAAGAAGAGTTACTCAGTGCCGGTTGGCCCGACCGTGTAGTGGCTGTCACCTCATTAACTCAATGTATTAGTACTTTGCGTAAAAAACTGGATCCTTATCTAGAGATCCAACTCAAAACGATTGCACGTCGCGGTTATCAACTGCATATATCCACTCAGTCCCACGTGAAAATGCTTGCAGTAAATGATGCCGAGTCGATGAAAGCTGCATTTTTCGACGTGTCGTTAATCGTTAAAATTTCAGGCATTGTGATCGCTCTACTCTTGTTAGTCATGGCTTGGTATTTCAGTGACTATCACAAGATAAAGCAGAATTTATCCCGTTGGACTGCACAAGATAATTTCGAGCTGCAAGTTGGCAGCTTAAAAGGCAGTGGTAAACTGTTATACAAAGATGATGCACCACACCTACATCCATTTATGTGGGAAAAACACCTGCAGCCAGACACTAACTTTTTAACCTGCTACGAAGACTTTTATGCGTTTGCGGCGACCGACGGTGCAAATTATTCGATGGCACTGTGTCCAGGTGAAGATGAAGCGCAGTGTGCTGGTAAGGGGTTGATAAACTTAACTTCAGTCGACTCGGAGCCTGCAGAGCTTAACTTAAAAGAGTTTGTCGAGTTATCGACGGCAATGGAGCAGCGCATTCGCTATAACCGGGTGATGCTGCCTGAGAGTACTGACACTAGCGGTGCTTTCTTAGAGCATAATTACCAAGCCGATGTGTATTTTCCGGTTAAAGATGAGCTGTTAATTCGCGCCGATATCAATATGTCGTTGATCTACGATTCAAGCGACACTGGCGAGTTTTACTCATCGACCTGTATTACCGACCAAGACTGTTTAACCACGCCGATAAAATATAAGCTGCGCGGTAAATTCAAGCAGTATTCCGGCATGATTGACGATTTAAACGTGGATATTTTCCAAGTCAAGGTTGAGCAAAAAGATCTGATCAAACCGGATAAGTTAAATGACTCGGCAGTGCGTTTTTATCGTGATTTACGTAAACGCGATATTAAGGATGAAGAGTTGTATTTTATCCGTGTGCATCAAGATCATAAAACCGCGGTTTGGACTATCCCGTTGTTTGGGCAAGTTACGGCTTGGTACCATTATGAGAGGTTTGATATCTAACTTGATATCGAGGTTAAGTTTGGTGAAGCGTTTGGGTGGTTTGTTTTAGCCCCGAGTACCACTTTGGAAGCCCACGGTTATGTGGGCTTTTTTGTGCCTATTTTTTGGCGTGTAGCTCTGCTGCTGAGCTTTGTTGGTGTAGAGCAATCAAACTTCGTTTGATAAAGGTCGTGGCTGTGCCACCTATCAGGCTGCGCCTGACCTTTAAGTTAGACTGCGTCTAACAATTAACGTCGTGGCGCTTCGCCCACACCCGAGCCAATGGGGAAAGCGCTTGTCCCCCTTAGCAAACCCTCAGCGCCCCAGTCGAAGTTACATGCATTAGATACGCGCCTCATACTCCAATAAAAATCGCCTAACGGCTCAGATGGGACATCCATGTCCCCCCGAGCCTGAACCATCATCCATGATGGTTCTACGGCATTTTCATTTCCGCATTTCGGCAACTTCGATGGGGAAATGGTGTTTTTATGTGAGTTCAGCATTACACCAAGGTTATAACCAAATTAGAGCCTATAAAAAGCACATAATGTTGTATGGATAATGCTCTATTTGTTTTGGTGTTATCTTTTAAAACAATAGGTTATATTTTGGCTCTAGAACATTACTAGAGCACTGTAAGGCTACGCGAGGAGATTTCATGTTTAATGAATTCGATTTTACTTTACTAGATGATCCCGATTTTAAGGAAGATTCTGTTCGTGAAGAGTTGGTTATACCTTTAATAAGAAAGCTAGGTTACTCAGCAACTAGCCCAAACAAAATAGTACGCAGTAAGTCACTCATTCATCCTTATGTTGCGATAGGCTCTAAACAGCGTAAGGTATCTATTATTCCAGACTATTTATTTCATTGTGATAATTCCCCTTTTTGGGTTTTAGATGCTAAGTCCCCAACAGAGGATATTATTAAGAGTAAGCATGTAGAACAAGCTTATAGTTATGCTATTCATCCAGAAGTCAGAGCTAAATATTATGCTCTATGTAATGGTCGAGAATTCTCCCTCTATAGTATTAATAAGTTTGAACCAATTATGCATTTTTATTTAGCTGATATTGCAGAGAACTTTGAAATATTAAATCGTCTATTAAATCCTAATATTCGGGCTAATGATGAAGTCATGGATTACCTCCCTGACTATGGTATCCATATGTTGAAATTAGGAGCTAAAGAGGGTTTTTCATTTACAGGGCTTGCAGTGAATAGTTGCTTCATTGCTAAAGTAGAAGATGATTTATACACAACAACTACTACAATTCCCGGTGATATAAAATTTGCACAATCTATTGACTTTAACGGCAAACAACTTGAGAAGTTGTTGTCTTTACAGCCGGATGACATCGCTAATACAGTACGTGAAAGCCTTAAACGTCAGCCATATTATGTTCTACTTGATGATGTAGAACTAAAGTTTGGTATGCATGCTTTACTGTCTACAGAAATTCAACATAATGCTGAAGAACAATATTTGCCGTTTATTGTTAAAGAAATTCTAGAGTATCGTGAGTTATAGATAAACAGCTTAAGGAGGTCAATCCCAACAATAGACACACATAGCTAATGGCATGTTTGTAGACCTCTTAGCCCAACCGTAGACACTCACGATAAATGGTATGTTTTATTGCCTCTTACTAAGCTCTAGTTATTGCTGAAGTAGGAGGTGATTATGCCTCGCGAAAAGTGGGGTCAGAGTAAGATAATTATTCTGAGCTAATTCAACACGCAAAACTTACAGAAAACACCTATTCCCCATCGGAGTTGCCGAGGTCATTGAAGACAAATCGGGTGAGCGAGGCATGGATGCCGAGATAGCCTTAGGTGAGCCATGGATGGCGAATATGAGGCGATAGCGATTTTCGAAAATGACTGAGGATCAACAACTTCGT
>NZ_JBFRNX010000004.1:268594-298121 GCF_041471165.1 Shewanella sp. 10N.261.52.F9 | reverse complement strand
GCGATAAGCCCTGCTAGCAACAGTAGGTCTGATTTGTATCTGTTGTTTAAAGAGTTTAATACTAAGCCTCTGTATTCCTTAGTTGTATGGATACAAAGTCTTGCTTTGTGTATTCTTCTAGACAAAATAGTTCGAAGTTTATGAGCTAATCGTTTAACAATATCGTAAAACCTGCCTTGGCTGCTGTGGCGGTATAGTACTGGGTTTGAGTAACGTTGCAGAATGCTGTGTTATAAAGTCATTACCGGCTTGCTTTCCTTGTAGGTAATCGAATTGTAAAGCGAGCTTTTTGCTGCCTATCAATTTACTTTTTAAGTTCTGCTGTGGGAATATTTGAATAATTTCAACGTCATCTGGCGGTGAGTCAATAAATCGTAATGCGTCTCTATAGGCGTACTCGTGATGAATAAAAAAATCGAGTGCTTTAGGGCATTGCTTAGTGGAGCACACCCATGACTTTAACCGGTTAACCCATGGAGTATGTGCTGCATATTGTTTTGGTAGAGTACGTAGAACAACAATTTTTCGTGCACCTCGCTTATAGGCCTCTTCAACTGGAAGTGGTGCTGATAACCCTCCATCAACTTGAAAGTCGTCATTAATTTTTACACCCTCCCGATAAAGGAGCGGTAAGGCGCTAGAGGCCTTTAATAAGGTTAGCCAGTTTTCCTTATTTGGGTTAAAAAAACTTGCTTGATAGTTAGAGCTATTAGTGGTTGAAATGAGTAATTGCCGATGTTCTAGTTGTGCTAGCCCTTGTTGTAGATCCAGTTGATGCGTTGCTGAATTGTCCGCAGACTCGATACCCACTTGGTCGAAGTACCAGTCTAAATCGACAGTACTTTGCCCCTTCAGCGGGCGGCTTAAACTAAAGAATTTAGCTGAGCGAGTAAACTCTGTGATAGAGCGATGCGCAAAACCCTTTTGTTGAGTGATGTAACTCGATAGGTTTTGTGCACCAGCCGAGGTGCCTATCAGCAGATTAAATGGATTAAATTGCTGTTCTAACCAGGCATCCAAAATTCCTGCAGTAAAAATCCCACGTTGACCTCCGCCCTCTGCAACTAAGGCTGTTTGTGCAATTGGCGTATTGGGTATTAACTCTTTTGTGAGATTTGACGGCATAACAAACTTGCTGAAATGGAAAGTAGATGACTTTAATCTATGCCTTATATTGCAATTTGTATAATTGATAAAATCAATTGTAGAGATTGAGAATATCTATGAATGAAAGCTAAATCATCAAACGGTAGTCAATAAGTCGATATTAAAAAGGGAGCCTAGGGCTCCCTTTTACGTCTTGATATTTCCTGTTACGGAATTAACATCACATTTAACGATTTATGCCGCTAACGAGAAGAATATGCCCGCAATAGCTGCGCTCATTAGGTTTGAGCAGGTTGCAGCTACTACCGTGCGTAGGCCATATTTTGCAATGAAATCAGTTCTTGATGGGCAAAGCGTACCAAGACCGCCGATTAAAATACCCATTGAGGCTAGGTTCGCAAAACCACATAGTGCAAAGCTGATAATCACTTTACTCTTCTCTTGTAGTACTTGCAGACCCGCAGCACTAACTTGGGCATTTTCTTTTAGGTATGGGGCTAAATCGCTATAAGCAACAAACTCGTTAACGATTAGTTTTTTACCAATCATAGAACCAGCAATTGCCATATCCGCAGCCGGAACACCCAGTAAGAATGCAAGAGGTGCAAAGATCCAACCTAGGATCCCTTCTAGTGATAACTGCATGCCGACAACATCACCAAGGCTACCGAGTAAATTGTTGGCGAGTGTAACGAGACCAATCATAGCAATCAGCATGGCACCAATAGCTGCTGCAAGTTTAAGACCACTTGCGGCGCCTTCACCTGCAGCTGCAAGTACGTTTACTGGAGGCTTTTCATCAAATTGGATTTTGCTATCCATGCTGTATGTAGGTGTTGTGGTTTCAGGCAAGATAAGTTTTGCAAACAGAACGCCACCCGGAGCCGCCATAAATGATGCGGCTAACAAGTACTCCATATCAACGCCCATCATCGCGTAACCAGCTAGTACAGTACCTGAAACAGATGCCATACCACCACACATAACCGCGAAGAATTCAGAGTCACTCATTTTTGCCATATAAGGCTTAATAACGAGTGGCGCTTCACTTTGACCAACAAAGATGTTTGATACTGCTGACATTGATTCTGGCTGCGAAGTACCAAGTACTTTGGCCATACCGCCACCGATGATGCGAATAATAAACTGCATAATGCCTAGATAATATAAAACAGCAATAAGTGCAGAGAAGAACACAACAAGTGGTAATACGTTTAATGCAAAGACAAAACCTATGCCTTCTACGGAGAAGTTCACAAGGTTGCCAAACAGAAAGCGAATACCAGCTTTACCACTATCTAATACGACGTGTACACCGTGTGACATTGACTCAAGTGCTTGTCGGCCTAATGGCACATACAAGACAAATGCGCCGATTAATACTTGTAAACCTAGTGCCGCACCAACAGTGCGTAATTTAATCGAGCGGCGGCTTACAGAACACGCAACACCAATGCCTAGAAGCACTAGCATGCCAACGAATCCCATGAACATCATAACTGTCGTCCTTTATTTTTTAACGCTGCTAACAAACGCATTAATCAGTTTTAGGAAATCACTTTCAGCGAGTTTGGCGCATTTTAATGTTTGCTCGTGTGACAGTTTCACATCACCTAAGCCCTCAGCCATATTGGTGATTGCACAGATAGCTAGTACTGGTAGACCGCAATGTGCTGCAGAGATCACTTCAGGTACAACAGACATACCCACTACATCGCCGCCGATGATTTGCATCATGCGGATCTCTGCCGCCGTTTCGAAACATGGGCCAGGGTAAGAAACAAAAACACCTTGGTTAACGTTGATCTTTTCAGCTTTGGCGATAGTGACAGCTTGTTCACGCAAATCTTTATCATAAGCGTTAGCCAGACTAAAGAAGCGAGGCCCGTACTTGTCGTCATTTGGGCCTGTCATTGGCGTACTAGGCATTGTATTGATGTGGTCAGAGAATATGACTAAAGAGCCAACGTCGATGCGTTCAGGGCGAAGTGAACCAGCAGCGTTTGTGACAAGTAGCATTTCACAACCAAGCGTTTTGAAAGTACGAACTGGTGTCGTCATTACTTTCATGGATTCATGTTCGTAGAAGTGACCACGGCCTTTCATACAGGCAACTGGTACACCATTTAGGTAACCCAATACAAGTTCACCGCTGTGACCTTCAACAGTGCTGACAGGGAAGCCATCTAGTTCTTCATAACTAATGCTAACTTTATCTTCTAATTTGTCAGCAAGTACTCCTAGGCCAGAGCCTAAGATCATGGCGATTTGTGGTTTGAAGCCTGGCTTGCATTTTTCGATGGTAGCTACAGCGTTTGGGACTGGATCGTACAGAGACATTTTTATATTCCTAAATGGATTTGTTATTAGCCTCACGATATTCGCTAGCGATTTTGATTAAAATCGCTAAAAATGGCTCTAATGTGCTGTTTTTCGGCACATAGATGTTTAATGTATAAAGCTGTCGTAAATCCGATAATTAAAGCATCGAAAAAATATATTTTTGATTAAAGACGGCACAATACCTGAATAAAACTTATAAATAACCGGATTTAAAATTTGTGAACAATAACTCAAGTACTGCTCCTCTAAACATAAAAAGCCTTTATTGGGCTGAAAGGATCAGTATGAAAATGCTGAGGTATTTTTATGTGGCTAGCCACAGCCAAAATCTCACTCAGGCAGCAGAGCGCTTGCATATTTCAAAGTCACCACTCAGTGCACAGATGCGGGATTTAGAGGCTGTATTAGGAGTAAAGCTATTTAACCGCGAGCAAAGGAGTATTCAGTTAACTGCAACAGGAAAATTATTGCGTGATGAATGCCAAGCAATTTTTGATGTGATGGAACGCTCAATCAATCAAGTGACCCAATATGCACGTGAGACTCAAGGACACCTGCGTTTAGGAATTGTAAGTTCAGCATTTTGGGCTGGTTTTGGTTATGCTTGCCAACAGCTAAAAGCTGATTATCCAAGCATTCGCTTTGAGTTTATTGAGCTATCGCCTCAAAAACAAAAGGTTGCGTTATTTAATAATGAGATTGATATTGGTTTTGTTCGCTATGCAGATACCCTAGACATTAACCCATTAGAGTCGTGTAACTTGTATTGTGAGTCGATGTGGGTAGCGCTATCAGATAAACATGATTTGAGTAAAAAAAAGCAATTGAGTTTACCTGAGCTCAGTCATGAAAAATTTGTCATGATGAGCCAAAAAAACTCCGCATCATCGCAGTTAGTGGTTAATCACTGCGTAAAAGCGGGATTTATTCCACATATAGTGCAAGAAGTGGTAGAGCCAATGACCTTGATGAATGTCATTGAAAGTCAGGCTGGCGTAGCGATTGTGCCACAAAGTTTTGGTCGCCAGAATTGGCAACATATTCGGTTGGTTGAACTTAAGGAGCCAATTCACGCCCACATCTGTGCCATCTATAATCCGCAAAAAATGACAGCTGAAAAGCAGTCTCTTATTCAGTCGTTACATGTCTATATGAATAGTGAGCTATCGAAACAAACATGAAGTTAATTTCTTTTAATGGCAAAGCGTAAACCGCGACAGTATTAACACTGCGGTTTACGCTTTTCTGACTAGCTCAGCGTTTAAAGTACTACTTGCTTTCGATACGCTTTTTAAATGCCTCCCGGGTTTCTTCATCGGCTTGTTGATACCAAAAATCGAGCATTTGACCAACATTGATTTGTTCCGATTTTTCTACTGGCTGCATGTTTGGCTTAGGAGGTGCTTGAGTTATAGACGCTACAATAGGCGCAGTTACGATTTGAGTTGCTGCGATCCCCTCAGGTTGTAACTGCAACGACGCACTTTGTTCTGTTAGGTTGTAAGCTGTTATTTCCTCAGCGTAATCACGACCCAACTGTAGTCCTTCTTTTATTAACTTACCTTGTTCAAAGTGGATGCTTTGATCATTGGCATCAACTAACATCACTTTTGGTGATTGGTTAAACTTGTCTGCTGCACTGCTAGAACGAATACGTGGCAATGTTAGTGCCAGTTCGGCATTTTTTTCATTAAACTTAATAATAATCACATCGGACTGAAATTGTGTTTGCGAGCCTTGATTCTGATAGCGTCCAGTATAACGAAATGCAATTTGATTAACGCCATTTTGTAATTTCAGCGTATCTTGAGTACTCACTTCATTGCCGTTGACGACAAGAAGTTCTGAGTTCGATGGCATAGATAGCTCGACATCGGCGAATGCCGGCATAGTTAATAACAACGCTGAACTGCACAGTGCAAGACAATAACGATTCATTTTGGATCCTAATATGTACTAATGTCTTCTTTATAGCAGAATGATGTGAAATTTGCATAGCAAGATGATTTTATTGCGAACTCGTATGACAATGCTTGGATATGGGTAGCAGTTTATCTGTTTATATGTCGGTATAATTGATGTAAACATCGCAGAGGGAAAGCAAGTGCTCACGAAAATTTTAATTACCTTACTGATAATCGCCGGTGCGATGGTTTATATCCGGAAACCTAGAGAAAAAGGTGTGCGGGCAAGTACGAAAGAATTAGGTAAGAACATTAAACTGCGTATTGGTGCCTATATACTGGTCAGTTTGTCGCTTACTGCGACTGCTGGCTATTGGTATTGGGATTGGAGTGATGGCAATAAAGTTGTCAGTGTAACGATTGTGTCACCTATAAGTGACGAGTCAGTGGTTTATCAAGTCAAAAAGAAAGATATCACTAGCAATGAACTAACAACTGTTAACGGAATTCGTATCAGATTAAGCAATCAAGAGCGAATAATCGTTGCTAAAAGTGTAACAGAGTAATAATTGTACGTTTTCTTAGGGTTAGATCTATGCACCATGGCTTTATAGGTTAGAATAGCGCACGTTTTATATCTAGAATAATTGCTACATGCGTTTTTAAGGAGGAGCTATGATTACAGCCTATGCCTATGAGGATCGTAAACTTACGATTTTTGAATTAAGCATCAAGGACAATATCCCTCCCGGCATTATTTGGTTAGACCTTTATAAGCCTGATGAACAAGAAAGAGAGTGGTTAAGTCACTTCTCTGTTGAAGACGTGCCGGATGAAGAAGATATCAATGAGATTGAAGCTTCGGCTCGCTTTTATCAAAACCATGATGGCTTGCATATTAACTCCTTATTTCCGCAGCGAGCAGGCCAAGATGTAAAAGGAGTTAACGTTTCTTTTAATTTGCGGAAAAACTTTCTGTTGACGATTCGTGATGAGGACGTAGGCCTTATTCGTTTACTGCGTAACTACCTTCGACTCGGTAAGATAGAAGCTGTTACGCCGGTGGCTTTGCTGTTAGAGCTATTTAATCTTAAAGTCGATTATCTGTCAGATCTGATTGAGGACGTTTACACTGTTCTTGAGAATATCAGTGAAGAAGTCTTTAAAAACGAAGAGTTAGATAATGTATTTAAACTTATCACTCGTCAGGAAGACTCAAATGGAAAAATTCGCTTAAGTCTGCTCGATACTCAGCGCTCACTTAGATTTATGCAGAAATATTATCGTAGTCAGCTATCTGATGAAGAATTTAAAGATCTACGCGAAATGTTGTCTGACATTGAATCGTTAATGCCTCATAGTCAGTTTATTTTTGATAAGTTGAATTTTTTGCTCGACGCTGCAATGGGTTTTAGTGGTTTACAGCAAAATAAGATCATCAAAATTTTCTCCGTTGCGGCAGTTGTCTTCTTGCCACCAACGGTAATTGCAAGCTCTTACGGAATGAACTTTGCAAATATGCCTGAACTTGACTGGCGTTTTGGTTACCCAATGGCAATTGCTATGATGTTTGGAAGTGCAGCCGGTACCTACTTGTTCTTCAAACGCAAAGGTTGGTTATAAGTGGGTAGCTAGCTTTGGATCATAAAAGCTAGCCTTGACCTAATAATATAAAAGCTCGCTTTAGCGGGCTTTTATATTTTAACCCCTTTAAATATGTGCTTGCTTGTCGTTTAAGGCTATATTTTATTTTGTTGTTTTGAAAAAGCCACAATATCGGCTTTTTGCTCCAAAAAATGCTGTGGTTGGCTATAGATTTTATTTAACACACCTAGTTTTTGAAACATCATACAACTGACAAGTTGGCAGCGTTGGTACGGGCTTTTACAAAGGGCTAGGCGTTTATCTAAATCATTCAATAGCGAATTGAGGTTAGCTTGATTTGACTTATTACTTGTCGCAATGGCTTCTTGACTTAATTTTTTCTGTAAAGCATCTAACTTCTTTGGCGCATTTTGTGCCAACCACAGTAATTTATCAAAACTTGGTAGTTCAGTCATAAGCATTACCTCCGACGTCAAAACCTACTATTAAAGTTAGTCAGTCGGGGGGATTTCAGCAAGAAACCAGTTTTATAGCTTAATGTCAGGCTTTAGTGTCTACAGTGATTGTAAAGCTTGCTGTCAGGTGTAAAAGTTTACTTTTCGGCGCCAAAAAAGTAACTAACTTTATCTCTAGGATCTAGATATTTAAGGACTTTCAATGGCAGTGCAGCTATAGGCAAGCACCTTACAATGGTTAAGCCTTCATTCGCTAAGTCGACTATAGGTGCTTGCTCTTTTGGGACTGTAGGATCGTATACCAGTACTCTAGGCAGCAACAGTTTGCTTAAGTTAACAGACATGACCATGGCAAATTGGCCTGAGCTAAGTTCAACAATACTGCCTGGTGGATATATGCCAAGCATTTTCACTAAGCGATTTATCACTTGTTGGTTAAGTTGGTTTTGATAGTTTTTATACAAGAAGCCAAGCGCTGCATAAGGGGTTTTAGCTTTTTTACTGCGATCAGAATGGCACAAATTATCGTAGGTATTAATAGCGCAGATTAGCTGACTTAATTTGTCTATTTGAGGCTCTTTTAATCCATTAGGCACACCGCTACCATCTAAAAACTCATGGTGATTTAATATAATTGGTAGTGCTTGTTCTGGAAAGTTTTCTGCTGCGCCAATGAGCTCGGCTCCCATTGCTGGATGTTGATTAAAATAGTTTTGCTCTGCTTGAGTTAACGGCGCTGTTTTACGAAGTAACTGGGTAGGTACTTTCAATTTTCCTATGTCGTGAAACAAGGCTCCAATTCCGACTATCTCTATCTCTTTCCTGCTCCACTCTAGCTCTTTTGCAATTAACATTGATAAAACTGCAACGTTTAGCGAGTGATAGTAAATACTGTCATCGCTTTTTGCCTCTGCCATTAAGTGCAGCACTAATTTATCATCTGTAAGCAACTGATTACACATATCATGGATAAGCTCTTGGGCTTCATTGACTGCTGCAAGAGGCCGACTGCGTAACTTGTTCATTAGGTTACGCATCATTGCCACATTACGAATGAAGTGTTTTTCAGTTTTTTGTAAGTGACGCCTTAATGATTGCTGCGCATCAATACTTTTCGCTTTCTGACGGCTTAATTCAGATGATAATTGCTCAAGGTTGTTATCAATAATGTCTGATTGGCACTGAGATTCCGAGGAGGTTAGTGGCAGAGTGTCACTGCGCTCTGGACACACAAATACAAAGTCGAGACCGAGATTTTTTATTAGCTCTATCTGCGCTTGTTGCTTAATTTTGAAACTATTGAAAATGAAAGGATGGTCTTTCCATGCAATAGGTAATCTAACAAAATTACCAATTTGCAGTTGGGCTACAGCGACTTTACAACTTTTTGTCATGGGAATTATATTAAAACTTTCTCTATTTGCTATTTTACTCCAAGTTATATAATTTACAATTACTTAACGATAATATTTACACATGTTGCGAAACTGAGAACCGTCAAATGGACTTCATAGAAATATACCCAAATGCTCTTCCTGATGCTTTTTGTGATGAATTAATTTCCCGCTTTGAAAATCACAATGGCGTGAGTGCTGGTCGAACTGGTGGTGGGGTAGATGAGACTAAGAAGGTCAGTTTAGACTTAATGCTAGATTCTCATGAAGATTTAGGTGCGCTTAAAAATCAATTACTCGGTTATACACTTAAGCAAGCGACAGCGTACTTTGACAAGTATGCCATGGCATTAATGGGGGCAGTTGCTGTTAATGTTGCGGGTGAGCAAGGCAAATCCTTGACTTTGACTCCCGACAATTACCAGCAATTTGGCAAGGGACGCGCCGAAGCGATAGTTAAATATCTATATCGTAGTGGCAATATCAATATCCAAAAGTATTTGCAAGGTAAAGGAGGCTATCCTCACTGGCATTCAGAGCAGTTTCCGCAACAAGGCCATAACGAAGCATTACACCGAGTTGTGCTGTATATGTATTATCTTAATGACGTGGAAGAGGGGGGCGAAACAGAGTTTTATTACCAGAATAAAAAGATAAAACCGAAAAAAGGTACTATGGTGATAGCCCCAGCAAGTTTTACCCACTCTCATCGAGGTAACATTCCAAGGAGTCATGATAAATATATCGCGACATCTTGGATTATGTTCAATCGTGCTGAACAGCTATATCAGCCTGCGAAATAGCCAATGAACTGGGATGCTTGTTAAGGGCTAAGTGGTATATTTTGAGATGCACATTAGCCCTATTTGTATTGACATAGCTAGATAGGAATAGAGATCCTAAAACAGGCTCCTTCAAGATCTGAAGTTTCAATACTGAGTCGTCCACCATAGCTTATAACTATCTCATTACAGACCGCAAGACCTATTCCTTGCCCCGCCTTTTGTGTATCTGCTCGTACGCCACGTTGAATAATATTTTGACGAATGCTTTCTTCAACACCCGGTCCGTCATCTTCAACAAGTAATTCGAACTCACCAGCATCATTATAATAAGACGAAACTCTTACTGTGGTTATACATAGTTTAAATGCATTTTCCATTAAGTTACCGCAGAGTTCCATTAAGTCTCCCTTGTCTCCAGGGAAAACATGCTCGGTAGGGATCACTGCTTCGAATTTCACTTGTTTGTCGCGGTAAACCTTAAATAGCATTTGTGCAAGTTGATCAACTAAAGGCGCGATTTGTGTTTGCTCTTGCTTTAGGCCTTTTCGACCAAGCATGGCACGCTTAAGTTGGTACTTTACTAATTGATCCATTTGGCTCACCTGCTCCATAATCTTTTCGCTGCAGGCTTCTTTATCTAAGGTACGATCATCGGTAATTGCGTGCACTGCCGCTAAGCGAGTCTTTAGACTGTGGGCAAGGTCGTTCATGGCATTTTGATAACGTTGTTGCTGAGCACTCGATTGTACTAGTAGTTGGTTGAGTGCTTGAGTTACGCCTTCCAACTCTACCGGATAGCCGTCAGACAAGGATTTTGACTTGCCACTATTAACTGATTGTAATTCGTTTCTAAGGCGAACTAATGGTCTCATTCCCCAATAAGCTGCACTGATCAGCAACACCAAAGCTAGCGCTAATACAAAGGCCAGACGAATATAGGTGAGTCGGCTAAATTTGCTATATTCTTGCTCGAGTTTTTCAGCGTCTTTGAGAACGAGTAGGTTGTATTTGTTATTCGCAATATCAAGCGATAATAGGTAAACAAAGTAGCCCTTACTGTCGGCTAAGGATAGATAATAGGGCGGTGAGCTATTGCGAATTTCATTAAAACGCTCACAGGTATCGAATAGACCACGATCAACGGCTAAAGATGAAGTCCATACTTGGTTAAATGTACTGTCACAACTCGCAATAATGTAACGTTGTGTTGCATTGTTATCTTCTAACCATTCATCGCTATTGTCGGGAATGAGGTCGTGTTCGCGTAATTCAGCTGCGACCTTCGGAATTTCTGCAATCAGCTGAGCGGTTTCTTCATTGTAACTATTTTGTGCATGAAGAATATTGACCATCCAAGCAAGGCCAAAACCAACCAATGCAATGATTGATAAGGAAGTGAGAAACATCCGCGTGAGCAGACGTTTCTTGGGTTTAAAACTTAACTGCATGGTAGGTTGAATTTGTATCCTTGGCCGCGGATAGTGGCAATTGGGTTTTCAAGGCCGTCTTTAGTGAGTTTTTTGCGTAAACGGCTGACCATCACCTCAATGGTATTAGGATCGCCTTCCTTATCACCGTATATCACATCAAGAAGGCGCTGCTTAGCTACGACTTCATGGCAATGACGCATGAGGTACTCTAATATCAAGTATTCAAACGCGGTGACTTCCATAGGTTGATTATTCAGAGTAACTTGCTTAGCAGCTAGATCTATCTCAAGTGGACCGCTGGTGATTTGCGGTTTTACAAAACCAGCACTTCGGCGCACTAAGGCGTCAAGACGAGCGACTAGCTCTTCTTTTTGGAAAGGTTTAACTAGATAATCATCGGCACCGGCATTTAGTCCTTCTACCTTATCTTGCCAATTCACACGGGCTGTAAGGATCAGTACCGGCGCTTTAAGACCGTGATCTCGGAGACTTTGGATTAAGCTAATTCCGTCTTGATCAGGTAAGCCTAGATCAACAATCGCAACATCAATCGGGTAATTGGTTGCTTGGTAAAATCCTTCTTTAGCTGTTAATGCCACTTGAACCTGATTGCCTAATTCACTCAATTGCACTTTGAGGTGATGAGATAGAATGGGATCATCTTCAACAACTAATATTCGCATAATCAAAATATCCTTGAATTTAATACAGATTAGTTTACGCAGAATTACTGTAACTGCCAACTATGTGTTTTAACAATAAAGAGTTTACGCCTTATAAACTTAACAATGGCTGAACTTTGCCGAGTAAGCTGTTTTACTGTTGTTTTTATGAACTAGAGCGTGATATTGACCTGTAAACTCAAACTAATTACCGCTTAGGCGTTATTTTATGTGGTTATCACTGGGTTTATTGCTGCTTTTTCGTTAAGGTTACGTAAAATTTTGCGAGTTAAAGGATTAGAATATGTCGCTTATTAAGCGATTGACGGTATTGGCTATGTTATTTGTCATCCCAAGTGCTATGGCCGAGACGTTTACATTTACTGCTATTCCCGATGAAGATGAACGCCAACTGAGAACTCGATTCGACAAAGTCGCGGTTTATTTGCAACAGCAATTGGGCGTAGATGTTAAATACGTTCCGGTAAAATCTTATTCTGCTGCCGTTACTGCTTTTCGTAACAATCAAGTGCAATTAGCTTGGTTTGGTGGGTTATCAGGGGTTCAAGCTAGACGCCTTGTAAGTGACTCTCGTGCCATCGCCCAAGGTTATGAAGATCAATTCTTTAAAAGCTATTTTATCGCACACGCTTCGGCTGAAATTGTTGCTAGTGACAGTTTTCCTAATCTGAATGGTTACACCTTCACGTTTGGTTCAAAAAACTCTACTTCAGGACGTTTAATGCCGCAGTTCTTTATTGAGCGTAATCTAGGCAAAAATAGTAAGAATGTGTTTAAGCGTATAGGCTACTCTGGTGACCACAGCCGCACTATTGCGCAAGTTCAGGCGGGTGTCTATCAAGTTGGTGCAGTAAATTATAAAGTGTGGGAAAGTGCTGTCGCTAACGGTAAAGTGGATCTTAATAAAGTGAATGTCATTTGGGAAAGTCCTGCTTACCCTGATTACCAGTGGACGATTCGAGGCGATGTCGATACTCGCTTTGGTGCTGCCTTTGCCGAAAAGGTTGAATCTGCATTGATAGGTATGACCGATCCTAGTTTATTAAAAAGCTTCCCGAGACAGTCATTTGTTCCTGCAGATAATCAAGATTATGAGCCCATTGAAGATGTCGCCAAAGCGATTGGTTTGATTGATTAACCCATGTTAATGCTAAACAACCTTGTTGTTAGCTTTGATGATAATGTGGTTTTAAACATCGATAGCTTAAGTATTAGTGCAGGCGAGAAGGTGGCTATTATTGGCCCATCTGGTAGTGGTAAATCAACGTTAGTACATCATATCTATGAGTTACTGCGACCAACCGCAGCGCTTTGTTCACAGAGGCAGGGTTTAGTCGAAAATTTAAGTGTGTTCCATAATATTTTTATGGGCGCACTTGACCGACATTCTTGGCTGTATAACCTCATCAATTTGGCTTTACCATTCAACAAGCCGCAACTGCAAATTCGTACAATTATGGATACGCTCGAATTAGATTGTCCGATAACACAAAATGTAGTCAATTTATCTGGTGGGCAAAGGCAGCGTATTGCACTCGGCCGTGCGCTATTTCAGCAGCAGTCACTATTTATTGGTGATGAGCCATTTTCTGCCGTCGACCCCATTATGGGACAACGATTACTTAGGCACGTATTCGCTGCACATGAAAGCGTTATTATGGTTTTGCATGATACCAGTATGGCGCTGGCGAATTTTGATCGCGTTATCGGTTTGCAAGGGGGTGAGAAAGTACTCGACTGCAGTAGCAAAAATCTCAACGCAACGATGTTAAAAGACTTTTACCAGCTACAAGAAAAGCATCCAATGGTAACGCAAGTTGAAGCATATTCGAAGTTTAACTTGGTTAAACAGCCGTAGTTTTGCAAACTTTAGCAGCGCTAATAACAACAAAAATCAACTTTATTGGCTACTGGAAAAAAGTCACTTTGATCCTATGGTTGTTGGCTGGGATCTGCTTTTACTTTGCAGATACCGAAATTATCGCTCTGGATCCATGGCACGAGTTATTACTTATCATTACAGGGTTTGTAACGCCAGACTTCTTCGCGACAGAATACCTATTTGAGGCACTATGGCAAACCATCAGCTTTGCTTTGCTCGGTATTTGTCTTGCTTTATTTATTGGAGCGCCGTTATCCATTCTCTACCACAAGCCCTTAGTTGCGACCGTATGTTCATTTCTACGCTCAATCCATGAGATTTTTTGGGCGCTGCTTTTTCTGCAGATCTTTGGACTTTCGCCTATTACCGGTATTTTGGCTATAGCCTTGCCTTATGGGGCAACTTTTGCACGGGTGTTTAGTGATATTTTACGCCAAGCACCGACAACCACTTTGCAAACTTTTCCTAGCAATACTGACCGAATAAGTCGATATTTATATGGTCGAGTTGCTCACGTATTGGTACCGGTTAAGGCTTATGTACGTTATCGATTCGAGTGTGCATTAAGAAGTAGTGCCGTTCTTGGTTTTGTGGGAATGCCGACGCTAGGTTTCTATTTAGAATCCGCTTTTCGTCAGGGGTATTACCAACAAGGCGCCGCGTTGTTGATATTGTTTATTGGGTTAATTGGCACGATCCCGTTTTGGGGGCGATTAAAGCTTCTACCGTTATATGTAGTTGGCGCTATTTGGGCCCTACCTAGCATCCCTGTGGTCGACAGTCGTTTAATTTGGCGGTTTTTGACTCAAGATATTTTGCCGCCAATGTTTCAAAGTAATCAATTGCAAGATGCATTGCTAACAGATAACTACGGCGCTGTGGCGGAACTATTCAGAGATTTCTTAAATTGGCTGGTGGAACTACTGTGTGAGCAAGCCCTGCCTGGCGTTGTTGGCATGTTATTGTTAGCGGTTACAGCATTGGGAATGAGCCATATTTTGGCAATTATTGGTAGTAGCTTCAGTGATAAACGTTTTAGCGGTAAGTGGATTGCTAAATTTAATCGTTTGGCTTTATTAATTTTTCGCTCAGTACCAGAGTATATTTTTGCTTTTGTTTTTATGCTGCTATTAGGGCCATCTATGTTGCCTGCCATGCTAGCACTTGCAATACATAATGGTGCACTTATTGCGTTTTTAACCCTACGCCATGCCGATGATGTGCCCGTGTCTAGCCATTTCAATGGCAGGCTGGATGGATATGCCTATGAGATTTTACCAGTGATCTATCCCAATACAATGGCGTTACTGTTTTATCGTTTTGAAGTCATACTTCGTGAAACGGCCATTTTAGGAATGCTTGGTATTGCAACTTTAGGGTTTTATATCGACAGTAACTTCTCAGAGATCCGTTTTAATGGGGCGTTGGTATTAATGTTAGTTACTGCGTTGGTGAATATTGCTGTAGATATTGTTAGTCGACGCGTTCTGTATGCCGACAATAACGCGCAATCTGCCTGTAGTCATTAATGCTATTAAGGTAATGATAAACAGAATTATTACGCTAGTTATTGTTAGAAATATTAACTAAAAATTTTACGTTGGCTACGTAGAGCAATGATGCCATTACCGCACCATGCAGCAAGCAGAGTGAATGCAATTACACCAGCCATGATTGCGCTTAAACGATACCAAGGCGCTTCAGCTAAGATCCGCATTTGTATGTATTCAAAGCTGCTTATTCCCCATACTAATAACGCAGAAGCAATTAGACCCAATTGCAGTAGTCTCGTGGCCCAATTGGTTTTAATGAATAACAACAATGGACTTAAGGCAAAGGCTATGCAGGCTTCTGTTTGACCAAAACGTAAAAAGTGTGCACCGATAAGAAGATACGCTAAACAAATGAGAATGATACGCCACCACATTAGACTTCACCTTTGAAATGATGTTTGAAAAGACAAGTGGTTAAAGCTTACGTGAAATCATAAGCGGTATTCTATAGGTGGCTTCACACTAATGACATTTAGTCATCAGACTGGATGGCTTCTTTTATCTCATCGCTATTAAAGCCTTTACGGGATAAGTAAGCATAGGCTTTTGACTTTTGCTTATAGTCTGATAAATCAAAACGTTTTTTGGCTAATTCTGCTTTACAGCTTTGGTAAAAATCAACTTCACCATTTAAGCTGAGTTGATATAAAGTTTGTTCAAAGTTAGATATATCTATCAGTCGTAGCCTTAACTCTTGCAATATAAGAGACTCACCTTTGCCTTTGTTATACAGTTTAATTATTTCTTTGGCTAAATCGGCTTTATCGGCTTTGATGGCGAGCTTGCTGCGCAAGGTATCTCGAGCTGGGTGCTGTTGCAATGCACGCTCAGTTTCTTCTCGAGTAAAGCCCTTATTTGTCATCTGTGAATAGATTTTCTCTTTATTGGTTGTGTGAAAGCTTTCATATTTAGTTAGCAGTCGCTGCTTTGCCATTGCAAAACTATCGATTTGCAGCTCGTCGATAACTTGCTCCAAAGCATTATCTATTTCTACAATTGCTACGCCACGTAATTGTAACTTTCGCTTGATAGCATTGGCACCGACCTCATGACTAAATGCGAGTTCACAATATCGCACGGCGAAATCAAAATCATTTTTTAAAAAGCCATTTTCAATAAGACGCTCAACTACCGTATTAATCCAAGCTTGGTTATCTGTTTTTCGCTCCAACTTACTACGAATTTCGTTAATCGTGAAGTCTTGTTGGCCAAGGTGCCAATAGGCGCTATTAAACACATTATCTATAGTTTTGGCTTGGCGAAGAGGAGGGCGTTGCATAGTGATAAGATCTTTAATCAACAATTGTCTGTAGCAGTTTAGCAGAAGGCACGCTCGTTGAGTATGCCGCTGGCAATACTCAACGAGGTGTTGTTTGCACTGTCGCTATGTCTTAAGGCAACAAATCCGTGTAACTTGTTTAATGGAGAGTATTTAATGAGAATTAACTAATCCAATAATGATCATTAATGCCACTGAGACAAACACAACACCAGTAAGTAGATTGATTATCGGGCTGGCCTTTTTCATTTTAAGTTGGATTTTAGGTTTAGAAAGTACGATTGCGATAAAACTAAACCAGAAGAATGACAGGCTAAATAAAAGCAAAGCGGCCATTGTTTTGGTTATTAAGGTTACCTGAGGGGTAATTAAAGTGGAGAAAAGTGTAATGAAAAAGACTAAGGCTTTAGGGTTTAATATATTGGTATATAACCCCTGCATAAAACCTTTGTTTACGGTTACACCTACTTTCTTATAATTTGTTTCAATCGTTACAGTGTCACGCCAATGCAAAGTCGCAGCCTTTATCGCACCGATCCCCATCCAGCCAAGGTAGCTAGCGCCAATTAATTGGACTACTGTAAACAATAGATCTGAGCTCTTAATAATTAAGCTCACTCCAGTTAAACTCAAAAGAGTATGCCCAAGAATAGCAACCGCGATCCCTAAGGCTGATGCAACCGCAGCTGCTCGAGATTCTTGGGTAGAGAGCCTCACGACTAAAGCAAAGTCAGGGCCAGGGCTTGCAAGTGCAATTAAGTGAATGACTGCAAGTGAGGAAAGTAATTGATAATCCATTAAAAACCTAAAAGTTATAATACCATCACAATCAAAAATTAATCTATTCAGATCGCTTCTGATGTTGTGTTAATGAGCTTAATCTAGAACAACGATGCTTTTCATTTATTGCCTTGCCTCAAAACGGCTTAACTCTCGCTGAGTAAGCAAATCTCTATACTGATTGGTATTCTGCGGTCCCACAAGTAATAGAAACGGGCGCTAGTGTTTATTTTTGAAGCTGCATTGTCATTGATAATTATAAATTAACACGATTGTTATCAATCAGCTCGTGAATAATCGTTAGAATTCACCCATAATAGAATCCGATTTTATGCCTTTGGCCATTGGAGAGTGAAACGTGAAAGGACAGATCTTAAGAGAAATGAAAGTACTTAAGGCGATAGACCCGACTTTTGAAATACAAAGACGAGTTGCATTTATTAAGTCAAAACTTAAGCAATCTAGCACAAGCTCTTTAGTGCTTGGAATAAGTGGCGGAGTGGATTCCTCATTGGCTGGTCGTTTATGTCAGTTAGCGGTAGATGAGCTCAATGCTGATTCCGAGTCAACTCAATACCAATTTATTGCTGTTCGCCTGCCTTACGATGTCCAAAAAGATGAAGATGAAGCGCAGATGGCATGTCAGTTTATCCAACCGTCAAAACTTGTTACCGTAAATGTTAAACAAGGAGTAAATGGCGTTCATAGCGAAACGCTTGCGGCAGTTGAATCGGCGGGGATTGAATTACCTGATGTGAATAAAGTCGATTTTGTTAAAGGTAATGTCAAAGCACGAATGCGTATGATTGCTCAATATGAGATTGCTGGCTTAGTCAACGGTTTAGTCGTCGGTACAGATCATAGTGCTGAAAATATTACTGGCTTTTATACTAAGTGGGGCGATGGTGCCTGTGATCTAGCTCCTTTGTTTGGTCTAAATAAGCGTCAAGTTCGCCTGTTAGCAGGCTTTTTAGGCGCGCCTGAACGTTTAGTGATTAAAGCGCCGACCGCCGATTTAGAGGAAGGCAAGCCGCAGCTTGAAGATGAAGTGGCACTGGGTTTAACCTATGATCAGATTGATGACTTTCTTGAAGGCAAAGAGGTCAGTAACTTTGTGAATGATAAACTAGTTGGGATCTACCGTGTGACACAACATAAACGTTCACCAATTCCAACGATTTATGACTAGTATTCTTACCTTATTAAAAAAGGCGCTTTAGCGCCTTTTTTAATGTCGTATTGCATTGCTCAAGCCAGACTTGGTAAACCTAGTACTTGCCTTAAGTTATCAATGTGCAGATTTGGAAACTGGCGATAGTCTAAGTAAGGGCATAAAAAAATGGAGCTTTTGCTATGTTGGCTAAGGTAACCCTCAGCCCCCTTTAAAGGTGCGAAGTTAGCATTGTTGATTTGTAATAATTCGCTACTTTGTTGGCCGCAAATGAAATGCTGTTTTGCACCAGTAACGAGCTGTGTGGCGCCTATAATAATGCATTCGTTCTGTTTGAGTAATTGATGCTCGCGGTAATGTTTCCATTGAGTATCGCTAACAGATATTTTTGCCATAATGGTGAGGATTTTACGCCAGTGATTACCATTCATTTCAATTAGGTGATTGATAGCCTTATCGGTATGAATACTCCAACTATCATTTAAGAGTGGTGGCGATGGCAAGTAAAAACACCTGCTCGCGGTTGATTGGCCGATAATGTTATTATTTTTATTCAATGTAAGCCCTTATGTTTACTACGCTGATGAAAGGCGTGTAAATTAACCTTTAATAGATTGCGTATTTAGGATGAATAGCGACTTTTATGAAAGCCATTATAATCGGTTCAACTAAACACCTTGCCTTCGCTGTTTTTTATTCTTCTGTAGGAACTAGTATTGCATTGATTGCTATGGCGGTTTGGTTTCTTAATTCACGCCCCGATCTATCTCTTTGGCATACGACGGATCTTCAGTCGGAATATACGGTAAAAACTGAGGTAAACAACTTTTCTGATTACCTTGCTCTTGAGGAGCAATTGTTTGTAGAGCTTGATAAAAAAGTATATCAAAATCAATCAGAACCTCAATATTTCGATATTCTGAATCGGTATGTAAGAGGGAGTTACTCTGATCCTGGATTATGGTCTCAAGATTGGAATCGAAGCTTTGAGTGGTCAAAAGTTGATGCTGAATATGGCGTATTGTTATTGCATGGAATGTCAGACTCTCCTTATGCCATGTCTCACTTTGCTAAACATTATAAAGGCAAGGCACATGTGTTGGGCTTAAGGTTGCCGGGACATGGAACCTTACCGTCGGCATTAACCAAGGTAACTTGGCAAGATATGGCTGCTGCGGTAGCGATTGCTACAGAGCAAATGAAGCAAACATTAGGCGATAAGCCGCTATATGTTGTGGGTTTTTCAACAGGGGCTGCGCTCGCCTTGAATCATGAGTTAGAGCGAATCGCGAGTAATAAGCAAGCACATTACGCTGCAATGGTACTTTTTTCGCCCGCTATTGGTTTACCTCCAGTTGCTGCTGGAGCAAGGTGGCAAGCAAGACTGGGCAATATTTTAGGTTTAGATAAACTTAGTTGGAATAGTATTCAGTCTGAATACGACCCGTTTAAATATGGCTCATTTGCGGTTAATGCGGGGGACGTGGTTTATCGTTTGTCAGAGCATAACCTTGAGTTAATAAATCAACTCGGTAAAGAGCGTCTGGCTGGCCTCGCGCCAATCCTGACATTTCAATCATTAACAGATGATACAGTTGATACAAGCGCGGTGGTTAACAGTTTATACCAAAAGTTACCTAATGTTGGTCATGAGCTGGTGATGTTTGATATTAATCGTACTAAGGTGAATCTAAGCTTAATTCTAAACGATCCTTTATTACCATACGAAGCAGTGCTTGCTCAGGATGCTTATGATTTCACATTTACTTTGGTTGAAAATGAAAGTGCAGATACTCGTAAGATCCATGCCCGCAGATTAAATGACGATAGCAAACAGGAATTAGGACTAATTTGGCCAAAACAAGTATATTCTTTATCTCATGTAGCGCTACCTTTTCCTAAAAGCGATCCGTTATATGGCCCCGTAGGCGATCAAAAGAAACAGCATATTCAGATTGGTATAGCAGCATCTAGAGGTGAAAGAGGGGTGTTAACAGTGCCCGCGAGTGAAATGATGAGGCAGAAGTGGAATCCGTTCCACAGTTATATGCTCAAGAAAATGGACCAAATTATTGTGGCTCAGTAGCTTGGACATTAGTATCTTTCAATGTCGTAAATATCAACTTATTACGGCCAGAGTGTTTTGCTTGGTATAGATTGATATCAGCCTGTTTTACCCAATCTTCTAGTGAAGCACTATAAGTACCATTGCCTAATACCGCTCCAATGCTGGTGGTCACATTAAATTGATGATTATCCTCTTGATCATCAATTACCAGCTGCGACAACCTTTCTCTAAAGTGCTCTAAATGTTCCTCAATTTTTAATGCGTTACAAAGCGGCATTATTAATAAAAACTCTTCACCGCCATATCTAACGATAATATCAGAGTTGCGTTTAAAGTCTTGTTGGAGCTGTTTGGCGACGAGCTTGAGGGTTAAATCTCCACTATGATGGCCATAAGTGTCATTAATAAATTTAAACTTATCTAGATCAAGCAGTGCAATGGCGATAACTTCATCACTGCGCTGGCAAAGCTCCTGTACAGCGGTAAACTTGTCTTCAGCGTATCGACGATTATAAAGGCCGGTTAATGGATCTTTTTCTGCTAAGGCTTTTAACTGGCTATTGGCGTGTTCGAGTTCAATCGTTCTGATAGCCACTTTTTCTTCAAGCTCAAGCTGATAACCAATTAGCTGACTTTTACTTTGCTTTAACCGATGAAATAATGAATAAATTTCCTTAGGAGACTCCTCATCGACAGCATACTCGATATAGGCATCATCTGAATTTGTACTAAATTTACTCGCAATGTTTTCAAGTGGCCGAGTAAGCCGTGCACTAACGATTCTAGACAGATACAAAGCGATGAGTAATGACACAATAAGCATCGCGAATGTGGTTAAATACATGTTTTCAACCAATTCAACTAATGGCCTAAACGGATTGAGGATCAGCAATTGCCAGCCATTATCAAGTGATACGCTTGCATATACATATTCCGGTGCCATATTGTTATTCTGGCTGATATTGATTAGCGGAAACGGACTAATGTAATTAGGGTTATGTGGCGAAAAGGTAAAATCAGATAACGGCGCTAAATTTAGTTGTTCAGATGCATAAAGTACTCGTTGATTTTGATCGAGTAGCAGCATGAACTGGTTTTGATTATTGTTGTCAATTTCATCAATGATCTTAAATTGATTCAAATCTAAAGACCCTTCAATAATACCAATAGGTTGGTGCGGGCTTTCTGGACGATAAAGTGGTGCGCTGATAGCTACAATAGGGTCATTACCAAAACCTTTACCAAGAAATAATGGTGAGGTATAGGTTCGCTGATTAATAAACGCTTCGATAAAGTAATCGCGTTCGGCAATATTGAGTGGCTTTTGCGATGTTTGAGCTTTTCGCAGCAACGAAGCTGGGCTTGCAGCTACGATGTTTGCCTCGCTATCAGCCATAAGCATAGTGATGAAACCTGGATAATTACTGTGTAATTGCGATAGTAAGATCTGTTCATCTTTATCTGAATGCACGTTTAAACTAAGCCACTGGGCTGCATTGTTTATTGCGCTAGAATGTACAGCTAAATACGCCTTTGTAGAAGAAGCGAGGTTATTAGCAGTGTTTTTAATGGCGTCGTACATTAAGCTTTGCTGGCGCTCAATAAACTGGTTATTGAACATTAATGCTGCCATCAATAAAGCTGTCGTTATGACTAAGGTAAATGTATACGTCAACTGAGTGTTAAATGTTCGGCGTTGCTTGTCTTTGACTTTACTTTGAAAGTGCCAAAATGACGGTGTCAGTATGATCAGCAAAGAGCCAATGCTGGCATAAATTAAACCATTAATCCCCTGTTTTAGAGCAATAAAGGTTGCATGGGTCGTTGGAAGTTCGGTAAATAGCGATATATACAAATAAAATCCAGGCATACCCAGTATTAGCCAAAAAGCAAAATTGGCGTATAAAGCGTAAATGTCACGTCGTCTAGCAAATCCAAGAAAGATAGCTTCAATGCCAAATAGAAAATAAACATGCAAGCTGTCCCACGCAACCATTAGCCCACTAACAGCGATTATTGCTGTATAAAGCGCATACCATGGTCCAAGTATGATGGCTGAAATAACGTATGCGACGTTACCTAAAATCAACTGAACGTTGGCAAATAGGTGAATAGGGTAGAGGTTAATGAAAAAACCGACTACACCTAAAACGGTGGCAAACAATAATCTATTTTGTTCAATTTTTAGCAAAATAATTCGCCTTCACGCGGAACTGTAAAAGTCAGTGCCATTATTAATTAAATAGGAAAAATACAACTAAAAAGTCATTACAATTTATTAACTTTAGTTGACGATAGCAACTGTTAACTCTTCTTAAGTTAATTTGTAGACTAAAAAGGCATCAAATTTATATTTCAAGAATTAGTAAATTTGACTGCGGTTCAATTTGAGATTTTTTGAAAAATAAAATGCCAAATTTGGCCATATGTCAGACCTCGCTCACATCCTTTAAAAGTCATCGTAAAGTCATTCAGCTTTTGTTCAACAACAGACCCAGATTTAAGTTTCAATTAAGATTAAGTCATATCATGGGAGGCATGGGCTACAGAATGATTAAGTGATTAATTTTCAGTGAGCTTTCACAATAAAAGCCTTAATAGCTCTGTGATATAACAACTATTAAGTGCAATAACTCCGATATTAAGGAATGCGTATGAAATATTTAACTTTAGTTGCTGCACTAGCGTTTTCTGCATCTGCAATGGCTGTAAACTGTACCGATTGTCACGAGACAATTAATGTTGAAGAGCACACCGAAATGGAAGCGACCATCGCGACATGTAATGATTGTCACGATATGGGCAGCGCTCACGAGTTAGACAAAGAGATCCATACTCCTGACTTAACAATTAAAGAGTGTGCTGACTGTCACGAGTAATTAAGTTTGCAGGGATGAAGCATCAATATAATGATGTCTTCATCCCACAGCGCTTAGGCTAAATTGATAGTCACAATCGTATAGTTACAAAAAAGCCAGCTGAGTCAGCTGGCTTTTTTATTATATTTGGTCGGGATAACAGGATTTGAACCTGTGATCTCTTGTCCCCCAGACAAGCGCCTTACCGGACTAGGCCATATCCCGAGATACTCATCAGAAACAGTTGTTAACAAGGGGAATTCTGAAGAGCAAGCACTGTATCAAGTCATTATAACTAGCGCAAGCTCTTCGTGGGGTCATAGTATTCAATTGCTTAGTTTGTAATCTTTAGTGCACATAGAGTCTACGACCTTCACGCATAACCTCTATGAGTTCAGGGGCACTTAACTTTTTCTTCAAGCGCTTGCGGTAGTCAATATCATAGATCCGATACTTTCCATGACGATCAATAACAGTGATTTCTGACTCTTGGTATATCGCAAAAATACGATGGTCACCCACATAAACCCAACTTTTATCATCCGGCTGCATTAAGCTTTCATCTGAGCTGTAATCTGATGCTGGGTTCGAGCATCCTAAAGCTTGAGTCAATATAGCGGGTACTAGGCCATTATGCGTTGTTCGATAGTTTATTTGTTTAGCCGATGTTTCGTTTGGCCAATGAATGATCATTGGTACGTGTATGCTATCGGGTGACAAGTTTACGCTAGCTTCATTGGAGTTACTGGTAAACACTTTGCCATTAATACCGGTAATAATAACCAGAGTCTCAGTGGGTAGGTCGCTGACTACTTGTTCTATCTGTTTATCAATAAAGTTTAGTGATTGGCGGTACTGGTTAAACAGAACCTTTTGTGCAGGCTTTAGTTGAGTTGCTGGCTTAACGGTTTTTATACCTAAAAAACCAATAGGAGTGTCGTAGCTTTCTGGAGACTTTAAATTGATTAGACTAAACCAAGGTTTAGTTAATGTTTGTTGCCATTGTTTCCAATTTTTGATGGTTTGTAGATCTGAATTGGCAAAACTATCCGTATGTTGGGCATCTATTCGTTCAAAGTCGTTAAAGATAGCTTGAGGTACTGCTAAGGTATCTTGGGTGCTAAATAAGCCCAATTGGTAGCCTTGGTTTGCTAGCTCTTGGGTTAATACAGGGCTTTGAAAGTGTAAGTCTACGGCATCTGAATAGCTGCCCTGTAGTCCATAAAGTAGGCTAAACATGCCACTGTTAAATTGATTACCGCCGCTAAGGTGTTGGGTAAAGTTCATATTGCTTTTAGCATAAGACGCTAAAAATGGCATTGTAGATGGATCAATTAAATCTGCACGCAGGCTATCCACCGCAATAACCAAAATGTTTGGATTGCTGTCTGCCATACATTGCATTGGTGTTAATGGGTACTTTAAGCTTGCTTTTGGCGGCGTTTGGTCTTTATGGCTTTGTGCGCCTTCTATGCCGTAACTTTCCATTAAGCTTTTAGCTGTAGCTGGATAAGATAGCGGGTAGGCATCGTCAAAATGGGTGATCTCTGTGACTTCTGCTGCATCGCCCCAAATATGGATTAAATGGCTTGCGACAAAACAGATCCCAACAATGGCAACGACTTTATTGCCAATATTGCGCTTACGGATCTTCTCAACCCGTTTCCATAAAAAGTTAGCAAGGGTTAGCTCTATCGCTAAAATCGCCATAGGTGTGATGATATAGGATGTACCTCGAAGCAGAGCGTTCAAATCAGCCCAAGCAAGGTCGAATACGAATGGACTTAAATGCAGACCATAATCATCATAAATGACAGTATCATATAGCAATAAGCATAAGCTTAGCGTCGCAACAACAGCGGCATAACCCCGAAGGATACGAGAATAGGGGAGTAATAAGGTTACTGGGAAAATCAGCACCAAATAAACCATAAAAGCTAAAAAGCTAAAATGGCCTATGGTACTAATGACTAAGTAACCCCAGCCAATAAAGGATTCGGGAAGCCCGATGGTGTCGAGGTAGCGATAACCCACAATAATGGCCAATAAGCCATTAATGAAAGCAAACCAATGTCCCCAGCTTACTAAGCGTGAAACGCGATCACGTCCAATCTGTTTTTGTCGCTCGACCATGTTGATCCATTTATTGTTTAGGTGTTGTCAAGGGTAAGCAAGCTTTAGCCTTGACGAACATCTACTTACTATTGGTGTATCTTAGTTAGATTTTACTGATTGCGACAATGCTTTAGCAAATTGCTCTGCTACAACTTGACGTGCTTCAGCAGGCACTTTATTTTGCAATAGGTGAGTCACACAGTTACCTAGTGCCATTAAGCTCAAGTCTGTTGGTGACTGGTGCTTCTCTAATACCGCAAGTAATTCAGCAATAATTGACTCTACTTGAGTGTTAGAATATTTAGATTGAATAGCCATAATTAAAAATGTTCACTTTAAATCTTGATTAACGGCATATAATAACGGATTTTTTAAAGAAGCTCCGCACTTTTATTGCACTTTTTCCCCTATCTGTTTTTCACTGCTTAATATCTTCATTTGGCATGCTTTTGCTATGTCATAAAACCAGAAGTTAAATCGTAAACTATTAGCTTTAGGAGTAAGCATGGCATCAACCGTTGCTGTTATTGAACTTGTCTTTAATTTAAGTGTTAAGGCACAAAATATTAACGGCTTGAAACCTCATAAACTTGGCTGCCGCGTATTCAATAAGGCTTGTATATTGGTTGTGGTTATTTGCTTATGGCTAAAAGCGCTCACGCTATATCGCAACCGATATCTGGTCACAAATTGCGTCGATAGCTGTCTCTACAGATATAGATTTATTGGTACTCTCTGGTATGATAGCCGGCACTATAAATCGGTTGTTATGGCTCGTTATTTAGTTATAACTTAACTGACTGGAAAAAACATCAATCGTTTACAATTAGAATGCGAGCAGTTGATATACTTGCATGCATTCCTTGCCAAATTTTATCGAGGCTCAATGAGTATTAACGTCGAACAAGCAATTATCCACTCCATTTCTCAAGATGGTGAAGGTCAACTTAGTTGTCGATTACGTCCACAACCTTTGCTTAATAGCCAAGCTGTTGAGGCGATGCTCGAAGAGTTGCATCAAACCTACACGACTAAAGCGGGTAAAGGTTTTGGTCACTTCGGTATTAATGGTGAAGACGGTGAAGCGAATACTAAGTTTAAAGAAGCGCTAACGACATATCGCGCCGGTGAGCTTGGCTTTGTCGAGTTTTCAGGCATAGCAGGTAAACTGCTGCAAGAAGAACTGTCAAAATATGATTTTAGCACTGGTGGTTTCCTGCTGCTGTCTTGCTACACTTACATGACTAGTGACTATTTATTTGTCTCTTTGCTTAACGCTAAATCGTCAATGACAGTACTTGATGATATGGAGCTTTCGCAAAATACCCATCTCGATTTAAATAATGTTCAGTTAGCAGCTCGTATTGATTTAACTGAATGGCAAGCCGATCCAGACTCGAAGAAGTATATCTCTTTCGTACGTGGCCGTGCGGGCCGTAAAGTTGCTGATTTCTTCCTCGACTTTATGGGATGTGTTGAAGGGGTAAACACTAAAGCACAAAACAAATCGTTAATGAATGCGGTCGAAGATTTCGTTGGCAACAGTGAATTAACTAAAGATGAGCGTCAACAAGCTCGTGAACGTGTATTTGACTATTGTACTGAACGCTGTGATGAAGGTTCATCAATTCAAATCAAAGATTTGGCAGATGAATTAGCCGATCAAGGTATGGACTCGTTTTATGATTTCGCCCAAGGCGGTACATACGACTTAGAAGAAGAGTTTCCTGGGGATAAGCCAACCCTCAGGCAGCTAAAGAAGTTTTCAGGTACTGGCGGTGGCGTGACATTAAGCTTTGATGGTCAACACCTTGGCGAGCGCGTTATTTATGATCCTGTTTCAGACACTATTATTATTAAAGGCGTACCTGCTAACTTAAAAGATCAGTTAGACCGTCGCCTTAAGGGCGAGTAACTTAAACTGGTGTTGGCAAGCGCCTAAAACATGAGTTTAGAGCGAATCAAATGAAGCCGAGCTAATAATGCTCGGCTTTTTTTTCAATATTTGACAAGAATGATTATCTTTCAGTGCTTCATGAGAGAAGGCATTAAAAGGAATTAGCGTAGTGGTATCACACGTATTCAAGCTAACTTTTGGCTTAGATTTTAACCTGTTTTTACGTTGGATTTGGCGTATTCAGGGTATTTAACTGACTTAGCTTTAAAACAATGCAGTCAGTGTTAAAAAAGTCGAATGTTAATGCGGTTCGTTGTAAGCTACTGCAATATTCAACGTAACCAGAACTCTGGTTGGCGTATATCTTATTCATCCTGCGGCCATTGCTGTATGGACTATGACAGGTAGACTGTTTTTCTACCTAGGAGCGCAAATGCAACTATTCGTTAAAGATTTAACCGTAATCGACTTTTCTTATCTTTGTCCGATTAGAGGGATGGTTGGGGAAAGTTGGATTGTTGACGTGTTACTTGATGGTGGTTTAGATGAGCAAAATATGGTGCTCGACTTTGCTAAAGTGAAGCGTACCATTAAAAGCACTATTGACGATGTCGCAGATCATCGTTTGTTGATCCCAACCGCTTGTAGCGAAGCACGCTGGCAGCAAAAGGGCGATCGTGTCTGGATGGATTTTTCAAGCCAAAAAGGCGACATCCATCTTGCGTGTCCATCGCAGGCATTTGCACTTATTCCAAGTGAAATTATTGATTTTGAAAGTGTGAACAAGTTTTTGCAGCAAGCATTGAAAGAAGTATTACCGGAAAATGTTGAAGGGATTTCGCTTACACTCAGAAATGAGCTGCATGATGCACCTTTTTATCATTATAGTCATGGTTTGAAAAAGCACGATGGTAACTGTCAACGTATTGCTCATGGGCACCGCAGCCCGGTAACCGTATTTGAAAACGGCGTTGCTGCACCTAAATGGGATGAATATTGGGCCAAGCGTTGGCATGACATGTATCTTGGCACAGTTGAAGATCAAGTATCAGTTAAAACGTTGGTGTTATCGCCACAAACAGAAGTAAATGACAACACCCATTTCGGTTTTCATTATCAGGCGCCACAAGGTGACTTTCAGTTAGCTATGCCTAAAGATCTTTGTGATATTTTGCCACATGATACAACCGTTGAATTGCTTGCAGATTACATGGCGCAAACGCTTTCAGACAAAGTACCAAGCAGTGATTTTAAAGTGATTGCTTATGAAGGTGTGGGTAAAGGTGCTATTGCGAGTCGCAGTGTTAAATAAACAAGCAAAGCATAAAAGGAGTCGCTTTGAGAGTATTTATCAAGATCATATCTAGCTGTGTGTTTGGTGGTTTAGCATTGCAAGCCAATGCGGCTGTAGAGCTAAATGGAGAGTTGATTCAAGGCGCGTTAATGCGTGCTCAGGTTCAACCAGGTACACAGGTTTTTTTAAATGATGAGCCACTAAAGGTAAATGCTCAAGGCGAATTTGCATTTGGTTTTGCTCGCCAAGCAGAGTTAGAGCAGATGCTAAAACTTGTTTATCCGGATGGATTGACAGAGCTGAAGCCACTCAAACTGAAAACTCAGCAATATAAGATCCAAAATATTACTGGGATCAGTAAAAAAATTATGAAACCAGATCCAAAAGCGCAAGCAAGGGCGGCTAAGGATTCTAAACAGGTTAAAGCTGCAAGAGCTCAATTCACGGCAAGTGACGCTTTCAATCAGGATTTTATCTGGCCATTAACCGGCAGAATAAGCGGTGTGTATGGTAGTCAGCGTATCTATAACGGTAAACCAGGCACGCCGCACTACGGTGTCGATGTTGCAGCTAAAACAGGTACCGTAGTCGTCGCACCTGCAGATGGAGTGATATCACTTTCTGTTTCTGATATGTTTTATTCCGGTGGTACTATGATTATTGATCATGGTTATGGGGTTAGTTCGAGTTTTTTGCATTTAAGTAAGCTCTACGTGAAACAGGGCGATGTTGTGAAGCAAGGCGATAAAGTTGCTGAGGTGGGATCAACTGGTCGCTCAACGGGACCACATTTGGATTGGCGGATTAATTGGTATCAAATGCGCCTTGATCCTACAACTATCGTACCTTCGATGAAGAGTGTTATGGCAAAAAGTAAGGTAAAGTAAGCGCTTTATTTTAGAGTAGAATCAGCAACAAAAAAGC